>NZ_JAJSYW010000145.1:0-19696 GCF_036815005.1 Streptomyces sp. IBSBF 2435
GCGGCGGGGGTATGTCCACGCGGGGAGTTTACGGTCCGCGCGGACATACGCGGCGGCGGGACCGCGGGCGGTCCGGGGGCCGCCGAGCGGCATGGGCGGAACCGGTTCCGCCGTTCCCCTTGACCGGCATTGGTCCAGACCAATACTTTCGCGCCATGCGTCGACGAATTCTCGGCCGTATGGCCGCCACGGCCGCCACACTCTCGCTGGTCGCCGTCCTGCCAGCCGTCACCGGCGGCAGCACCGCGCAGGCCCACGGCGGGCACTCCCCCGCCAAACCGTCCTACAAGAGCGTCGGTTACTTCACCCAGTGGGGCATCTATGCCCGCAATTACCAGGTGAAGAACGTCCAGACCTCCGGCACCGCCGCCAAACTCACCCACCTCAACTACGCGTTCGCCAACATCGGCGCCGACGGCAAGTGCTTCGAGGCGAACGTCGCGGGTGAGGGCGACGCCTGGGCCGACTACCAGCACCCGGTCGACGCCGCGACCTCCGTCGACGGCACCGCCGACACCGCGGAGCAGCCGCTCGCCGGCAACTTCAACCAGCTGCGCGAACTCAAGAAGAAGAACCCCAAGCTGAAGGTGCTGATCTCGATCGGCGGCTGGGGCTGGTCCACGAACTTCTCCGACGCCGCGCGAACCGCCGCCTCCCGCAAGGCACTTGTCTCCTCCTGCCTGGACATCTTCATCAGGGGCAACCTCCCGCTGCTGGACGGCAAGGGCGGCCCCGGCTCGGCGGCCGGCCTCTTCGACGGCGTCGACATCGACTGGGAGTGGCCCGGCTCCTCCGGCGACACCGACACCGTCTACCGGCCCGAGGACAAGCAGAACTTCACCGCGCTGGCCGCCGAGTTCCGCACGCAGCTGGACTCCTACGGGCGGCAGACCCACAAGCACTACGACCTCAGCGCCTTCCTGCCGGCCGCGCCCGCGAAGATCGACGCCGGCTTCGAGGTCAGGAAGATCTTCAAGTACCTCGACTTCGGCACCGTCCAGGGCTACGACTTCCACGGCCCCTACGAAAGCGGCACCAACCAGCAGTCCGCGCTGCGCGCTCCGCGCAACTCGCCGGTGCCGAACGACTTCAGCGACACGCAGGCCGTCGGTGACTGGCTGCACCGCGGCGCCCCGGCCCGCCAGCTCGTCCTCGGCGTGCCCTTCTACGGCCAGGGCTGGACCGGCGTCCCCGACGGCGGCACGGCCGGCCTCTTCCAGCCCTCCACCGGCCCGGCGCCGGCCACCTGGCAGGCGGGCAACGAGGACTACCACGCGCTCAAGGCGCTCGCGGCGTCCGGTACGTACGCGGTGCACCGCGATACGCGCAACGGCTTCGCGTGGCTCTACGACGGCACGAACTTCTGGACCTACGACGATCCGCAGGTCCTCGCCGCGAAGACCGCCTACATCCGGGGCGCCCGCCTCGGCGGCGCCATGGCCTGGTCCCTCGACGGCGACACGGCGAACGGCGAACTCATCTCGGCGCTGCACCGCGGCCTGTCCTAGACCGGTAGCGGCGAGCGCGCGGGGGGGGGGGGGGGGGGGGGGGGGGGGGGGGGGGGGGGGGGGGGGGGGGGGGGGGGGGGNGGGGGCGGGGGGGGCGGTGGGGGGGGGGGGCGGGCCGGGGGCCCCCCCCCCCCCGCCCCCGGGCCCCGCCCCCGGGACCGTCTCACCCGTCGAAGCGGGTCGCGCGGCCCCGCTTCTCCCACGCGGTGATGTCCTCGCGGACCTGGTCCAGATGGCCGAGGACCGCATCGATGCCGTCGTCGCCGAGGGGGAGGTGCAGCGGGGTCGCGTCGGCCTCCAGGGCGGCGATGATGAGGGCCGCCGCCTTGGCCGGGTCACCCGGCTGGGTGCCGTCGCCGAGCGCGACCATGGCGCGGGTGGCGCCCACCGTGGCTGCGTAGTCCGGGAGTTCGGCACTCGCCGAGGTGTTGCCCATCAGCGAGGTGCGGAAGGCGCCGGGCTCCACGATCAGCGTCCTGATGCCGAGCGGGCCCACTTCCTGCGCCAGCGCCTCGGTCATGCCCTCCAGGGCGAATTTCGTGCCGCTGTAGGCGGAGAAGCCGGCGAAGGACATCTGCCCGCCCATGCTGCTCATCTGGACGATCGCCCCCGACCTGCGGGCCCGCATCGACGGCAGCACGGCCCGTACGAGCGCGGCCGGACCGAAGACGTGGACCTCGAACAGCTCCCGCAGGTCGGCGTCCGCGGTCTCCTCGAAGGCCCCGACGTGGCCGCGGCCCGCGTTGTTGACCAGGACGTCTATCCGCCCGTGCCGGGCGATGACGTCGGCGACCGCCGAGTCGATCGCGGCGAGGTCGGTGACGTCCAGGGCCAGCGCGTCCACCTGGTCGGGGTGCGCGGCGACGAGGCCGTCCAGTGCGGCGACCCGGCGTGCGGCGCCGACCACGACATCGCCCGCGGCCACCGCCGCCTCGGTGATCGCCCGCCCGAAACCGCTGTTCGCACCGGTGACCAGCCACACCTTGTTCATCGCCAGCTCCTTGTCGGTCCCGCGCTGTCCCGCGCCGTCCTGTGACCCACCCTGCCGCGAGCCCCGCTTGCCGGTCCAAGACCTCCCGTGATAGCCGATGGTTATGGACGTTCACGGTCGGGACCTGCGGTACTTCGTGGCGGTCGCCGAGGAGTTGCACTTCACCCGGGCAGCCGAGCGGCTCTTCGTGTCGCAGCCCGCGCTGAGCAAGCAGATCAGGGCGCTGGAGCGGCAGTTGGGCGCACCGCTGTTCGACAGGGACCGCAAGGGCGTCGCGCTGACCGCGGTCGGCGCGGCGCTGCTGCCGTACGCGCAGCGGGTGCTGGCCGAGTGGGAGCGGGCGTGGGCGGCGGTCGGCGACGCCAGGGCCGCGCAGGCCAGCACCCTGGTGGTGGGGATGAGCACCAGCCCGGGCCGCGGCGGGCTGCTGCCCGCCGTCCGCTCCCGCTTCACCGCCACCCACCCGGAGACGATTCTGCGGCTGCGGCAGGTGGGTTGGGCGGACCCGACGGCGGGGCTCGCGGACGGCACGAGCGATCTGGCGTACGTATGGCTGCCGCTGCCCGACCAGGAGCGCTACGAGGTGCTGGTGGTCGCCGAGGAGCCGCGGCTGGTCGCGCTGCCGGACGGCCACCGGCTGGCGGCCCGCGACACCGTCGACTTCGCCGACCTGCTGGGCGAGCCCTTCCTCGCGCTGCCGGCCGCCGCCGGGCCGCTGCGGGACTACTGGCTGGCCGCCGACAGCAGGGCGGGCCGCCCGGCGCTGATCGGCGCGGAGGTCGCGAGCACCGAGGAGACGTACGAGGCGCTGGTCGCCGGCCTCGGCGTGGTCCTGGTGGCGGCGGGCAACGCCCCGCTGATCACGCTGGGCGGCGTGACGACCCGCCCGGTGCGCGGCATCGCCCCGAGCCGTTTCGCACTGGCCTGGCCCCGCGCCACCACCGACCCGCTGACCCGCGGATACGCCGACGCCTGCCGGCACGCCCGCGCGGCCCGGGCGTGACCGCTCAGTCCCCATCGTGCGGCCGTCACGGCCCTCCCACCTTTGACGCCGACCCGGCGTCAACCGTCCTCACCCGTCCCTGCCCGCGAGCCTGCGCTGCTCCTCCTCGACGATCTGCCGGGCCAGCGACACGTCGGAGACGTCGACGGCGTCCGCCACGGCCTCCGCCACGTCGCTGCGGCGCGCGTAGGCGTCGAAGAGCCGCGCCTTGCCGCGCAGGATCGCCAGCAGCCGCTCGTCCACCCCCGTGGTACTGAGCAGCCGGTGCACCCGCACCGGCCGCGGCTGGCCCATCCGGTGCGCGCGGGCCACCGCCTGGTGCTCGATGGTGGGTTTGACCTGCGGCTCGCACAGGATCACCACCGAGGCCGCCTGGAGGTTGAGCCCGACGCCGCCCGCCTCGATCTGCGCGAGCAGCACCGCGTGCCCGTGCGCGGCGGTGAATCCGTCCACCGTCTGCTGGCGCCGCGCGGGCGGGACGGAACCGGTGAGCGGCCCGTGCACCGCGGGGCCGAGCGCGTCCGCGACCGTGCCGAGCACATCGCGGAAGTAGGAGAAGACGACGACCTTGCGGCCGCTGCCCGCCGCCTCCGCGACGATCTCGCGCAGCCGCAGCAGCTTCGCGGACTTCTCCGGGTCGGCGTAGGCCGCCCGGCGCATGGCCATGAAGTTCCCGGCGAGCACCGCCGTGCAGTAGGCGTCCTGGTCGGCCGCGCTGAAGTCCGCCCACTCGTCGGTGTGGACGAGCGCGGGCAGTTCGGCCAGCACATCGCGCTGGTTGCGCCGCAGGTACGCCGGTGCCACCGCCCGCCGGAATGCCTGCGACCCGGCGGCCCCCGCCCCCTCCGCGGCCCCCGGCCTGTCGAGCAGGCCGGGCTGCAAGTGCCGTACGAGGCTGCGGAATTCGGCGACGCGGTTCTCCATCGGGGTGCCGGTCATGAACAGCACCCGCTCACCGTGGGCGGCCCAGGCCGCGACCGCCAGCGACCGCCCGGTCTCCGGGTTCTTCACGTAGTGCGCCTCGTCCACCACGAGCATCGCCACCCGCGGTCCGCCGTCCGGCGGCGGAAAGCCGCGCAGGGCGTCGTAAGTGGTCACCGCCACACCGCCCTTGGCCCGCCATTCGGCGAACACCTCCTGCCGCTCCGCCCCGTGCAGCGGCACCGCCCGCAGCGCGCTGCGGGCGCCGATCTCCCGGGTCCAGTTGACCAGCACGCCCGCCGGGCACACCACCAGGAAGTGGGTGCCGCCCTGCGCGGCCAGGTGTGCCAGCGCGGCGATGGCCTGGATCGTCTTGCCCAGGCCCATCTCGTCGCCGAGCAGCACCCGGCGCTGCGCCAGCGCGAAGCGCGCCCCGAAGGCCTGGTAGCCGCGCAGCGACACCCGCCGGTGGGTGCCGTCGAGCGGCTGGCTGCGTACCCGCTCGGCGACCTCGGACGGCAGGAAGCCCTCGGCCGCCGCCACGTCGGGACCGCCGCCGGACAGCTCGGCCAGCAGGCTGTAGTAGTCGGCCGACCGCAGTTCGAAGTCGACCCACGCCTCGATCCCGTCGGCCGGGCCGCGCAGCAGGTCCACGGACGCCTGCCCGATCAGCAGCGCCGTGCCGCGCTGGTCGGCCCGCTCGCACAGCTCCGCCACCGCGTCGACCGCCGCCTGCGCCCGCGCCCTGGCCTCCCGGCCCGCGAAGCGCTGCCGCAGCCACCCGCCGGCCTCCGCGGCCCGCGCGAGCGGCGGTCCCAGCTCCGCGTCGGCCTGCCGCGCCGCCTCGACGGCCCTGGCCGCGTCGGGACCGGCCTGGACGAGCCGGTGCAGCGCGATGACGAGCGCGGTCGTCCGCGGTTCCGGATGGTCGACGTCGATACGGACCGCGACGGTCTCGCCGACCGCCTCGGCGATCTGCCGGGCCGCCGCGTACGCCTGGTCCGCCGTCTGCGGCCCGACGCCGGCGATCTGCCGCAGCCCGTACCGCCCGGCGTCCAGCACCTGCCGTACGGACGTGTGACCGGCCGCCTCGATGGCGCCGAGCCGCAACCGGCCCTGCGTGACGTCCTTGAGGCGGGCGGCGGGTATCGACTCCAGCTCGTGCGCGGCCAGTTCGTCCACGAGCGGGGCAAGTGCCGTGCGCACGGCGCCGACCGCGTGCTCGTGGTCGGCGAGCAGCGAGCGGGCGGCACCGAGCAGCCGACCGCCGACCGCCAGCACGTCCCTGGCCTTCCGCCCACCCGCATCGCGCATGCCGACCCTCCCCGGTCATCCTGCCACGGCATCCCGCCGCGCCCGCCGTCACGCCGGGACGACCACGGTCAGCCACTCCGAGTCGCGCGGCAGATAGCCGTACCGTTCGGCGAGGCCCGCCACGATCGCCGGCACGTGCCCGGCACCGTAGACCACCGCGACCCGGATCGGCTCGTCGCGGCGCTCCGTGTGGATCGCGTCGAGCGCTGCGAGCAGCCGGCGGTCGCGGCGGACGGTCAGGGCGCTCTCCACGTCGTTGCCCGCGGACATCTCCGCCCGCAGTGTCGGCGGCAGGTCCTCGACCACCCGGTTCTCGTCCAGGAAGGCCCGCGGCCCGCGCAGCGCGAAGACCAGGCCCATCAGCGGCGCCAGGACCATCAGCAGCACGTACGTCGCGCGGGGCAGCTCCCGCAGGTCCGCCATCGCCTCGGCCGCGGTCACATCCGGGTACAGCACCGGTACGCCCTCGGGGAGGAGGCCTGCGTCGTTCTGCGCGACCAGGCCGTTGCGCCTGCGGCGGGGCGCGAAACGGTAGGCGAGGGTGAGCGTGCTCAAGCCCGCCGACCGGCCCTTGACGCCTTCCATCACGATCAGGTCGCAGTCGCGCAGCCGCCGGCGCACCTGCCTGTAGAAGGTCGGCGAGGCCACATGCGTCATCGGGAAGACCACGAATTCCAGCGGGGTGCCCTTGCGGCGCATCGTGAACACGGCCGACCGCACGGCGAGTCCGGTCACTTCGACGATCTGCATGACGCCCCCCGAGGCTCTTCTGCCGGAGGACGGCGACGGGCGCGGCCGCGGTTCCGCCCCGCCCGGCAAGCGGCGACAACCATCGGTTGTCAAGGCGGTCGAGAAGCTGTTGAACCGTGCGCGGCGGACGGTATTGGCTGGTCGCACGAGCCACGGAGCAGACCGGTCAGGCAAGGACCGCGACGCCCGACCGGTCCCCGCCGGAACCGGGAACCGAGCGGCCCGCGAGGGCCGCGCAGACCACGAGGAGCACCGCCATGACCGCCGCACCGCTCGGCCCGAAAGCCGTCGTCACCCGTTACGTCGAGGCCGTGCGCGACGGCGACCTCGATGTCGTCCGCGACAGCTTCGCCGTGGACGCCACCTGGGACTACCCGGGGAATCTGCCCATCTCGGGCGTGTGGAAGGGCCGCGACAGCATCGTGGAGGACTTCCTCGGCGGCATGGGCGGCCGTCTCAAGCCGGGCGCCCCGCTGGTCATCGCGCTCACCAACATCGTCGCGGACGGCGAGCAGGTCGTCGCCGAGTGGACCTCGGACGGCACCACGGAGGCGGGGGCCGCCTACCGCAACCGGTGCCTCGGCGTCTTCGTCGTGCGCGACGGCCGGATCGCCTCGATCAGGGAGTACGCCGACACCCACCACGTGGCCGAGGTGCTGTTCCCCGGACCGGCCGCCGGCGCGTGACGGTTCGCCCGCTGCCGTACGCTGCTGCCACACGACGCGCGCATCGGAGGCGGTCACCCTGCTCACGCTGGATCTGCACCCGATCTTCCGCAACAACCGCGACCTCGACGTCGCGGTGCGCCAGGCGCTCTTCCGGGCAGCCGCCACCGGGGTGGACGTGCTGCAGATCATCCCGGGCAAGGGCACGGGCAAGCTCAGGGACCGGGTGCTGGCCTCACTGGCGCAGACGCACATCAGGAAGCTGTACGCCCGCGTGGAGACCGACCCGGACAACGCCGGGCGGATCCTGGTCCACCTGCGCTGACGCGGCGGGCCGCACGGCCCCGCGCGTCACGACCGGCGGCGGGGCTTGCCGCGCTTGCCGGGGTTTCCCCTGGCGCCCTTGGCCGCCGACGCCCCGCCCTGTTTGCCCGCAGCGGGCCTGCCGCCCTTGGCCTTGCCCTTCGCGGGGGCCTGGGCAGGGGCGGGCGCCGAGCGGCCGCGGGTGCTGTTGACGGTCCGGCCGCGGACGATGCCGATGAAGTCGTCCACCAGGTCCGTGGTCGCGTCCTCCCGCCAGGACAGCGCGACGCGGGACTGCGGGGCGTCCGTCACCGGCCGGTGCACGAGGTCCCTGCGGTG
The DNA here is from genome assembly GCF_036815005.1 of Streptomyces sp. IBSBF 2435. NCBI lineage: Bacteria > Bacillati > Actinomycetota > Actinomycetes > Kitasatosporales > Streptomycetaceae > Streptomyces > Streptomyces sp. IBSBF 2435. Next base: position 7,795 of record NZ_JAJSYW010000145.1, read on the forward strand.
GTGCAGGCGGGCCAGCGACTGCGGGACGACCAGCACCCCGACGCCCGCCGCCACCAGCTCGATCGCGTCCTCCGTGGTGGCGGGGCGCTCCAGCGCCGGGCGGCCGGGCGGCAGCTCCCAGTCCAGGGTGCCGAGGGTGTCGTCGAGCGGGTGCAGCACGATCTCGTCTGCCAGGTCCGCCACCGCGATCTCGTCCACGGCCGCCACCAGGTGGTCCTTGGGGACCACGGCCACCGTCGTCTCGGTGTACAGCGGGATCGCGCTGAGGTCGGTCCGGTCGACGGGCAGCCGTACGAAACCGGCGTCCGCGCCCCGGTCGCGCAGCAGGCCGGCCGCTTCCGCGGCGGGCACCTGGACCAGGGTCAGCGGGACGTCGGGCTGCCGCTCGTTCCAGATCCGCACCCACTTGGTGGGCGTCACCCCCGGAACGTAGGCGAGCCGGAAAGCGGGAGGTACTTCCGAGCCTGTCACCCCGCAAGGCTATCGGCGATGGTCAGGGGCGCCGCACGCGCTCGTTACCCTTGGGCGTATGACGTCGCAGAAGACCACCCAGACGATGAAGCCCGCGACCGCGGCGAAGAAGCTGGGTGTGTACCTCCAGGCCACCCCCGCGCAGTTCCAGGAGGGTGTCGTCTCGCGCACCGAGCTGAACGCGCTGCAGGCCGACCCGCCCCAGTGGCTCCAGGACCTGCGCCGCGACGGCCCGCACCCGCGCCCGGTGGTCGCGGCGAGGCTGGGCGTGTCCATCGCGGGCCTGGCCCGCGGCGGTGTCGAGGAAGCGCTCACCACGGCCCAGATCGACGAGCTGCGGCAGGAGAACCCGCCGTGGCTGGAGCGGGAGCGGGCCACCCAGGCGGAGGTCCGCAAGGAGGCCGCGCGCATCAAGGAGAAGCACGCCGAGCGCGCGGCGAACCAGGCCCGCTGACCCCCGCCCCGCCCGGGCCGCGGGCGGCCGTCAGGGGCGGGCCGCCGCGACCGACAGGGTCACCACGCGGTCGAAGCGGACGTCGAGGTCCTCGTCGCCGTGGTGGACGACCAGCAGGGCGCGGTCCCGGGTGCGCTCCTTGAGGGTGCGCAGGACCAGGTCGCGGCCGCTCGGGTCGAGGTTGGCGAAGGGCTCGTCCACGAGGTAGACGTCGGCGTCCTCGGTGAGCAGGGCGGCGACCCCGGCCCGCTGCCGCTGGCCCGAGGACAGGTCGGAGGGGAGCTGGTCGGCCAGGGCCGTCAGCTCCATGGCCGCGCGCAGCCGCTCGTCGGCGACCAGTTCGCGGATCGGCAGCGGGGGCAGGTTGACCGGGGCGGTCAGGCTCGCCACCCGGGGCGGCAGCGTGACCACCCCGGCGTCGGGGGCCAGGGTGCCGGAGATGATGTGCAGCAGCGTGGTCTTCCCGCAGCCGTTGGGGCCGCGCAGCAGCACGTGCTCGCCGGCCCGCAGCTCGAAGTCCTCGATCGCGATGGTGGCGCCGTCGCCGTAGACGACCCGGGCGCCGTTGACCAGCACCATCGGTCCTTCGTCGTGGTAAGGCGCCGGGCGGGAGGCGCGCAGGGTGTCGATCCGCTTGAGCACTGCGGTGTTCCTGCGGACCTGGGGGATCATGTTGATCAGGTCGAAGATGCCGGTGACCGCCCGCCACAGCGAGTTGACGAAGGCCAGGAAGCTGCCGAAGGTCATCCGGCCGGCGAAGACGAAGTAGGCCCCGACGACCATCGACGCCGTGTCCGACAGATTCATGACCAGGTCGCTGAGCGTGTTCTGCTTCTGGGTGAGCCGGTAGTTGACGAAGGTGATGCCGAGGAAGCCGTTCAGCGCCTCCTTGTTCGCCGCCCGGGTGCCGGGCACCAGCGACGGTATGCCGCGCAGCGCGTGGAAGGACTCCAGCGTGCGGGTCAGCTTGTTGATGTACCGGGCCTCCGCCTCGCGCTCCGGGTCGGTGTTGTCCTCGATCCGCTTGGCCAGCCGGTTGCTGACGAGGACCAGCGGCGGCACGATCACCAGCAGGATGAGGCTGGCCTGCCAGGACAGGTAGAGCAGCACCCCGATGAAGACCAGCGACGCGAGCGCCTGCTTGGCGATGCGCACGCAGACGTCGATGGCCGGCAGTACGCCCTCGCGGACGTCGTTGTGGACCCGGCTGACGTACGAGGCGTTCCCGGCCCCCGACAGCTGCCGCCCGTCCAGGCCGAGGGTGCGGTCCAGCAGCTCCATCTCCAGCAGCAGCATGAACGAGTTCTCGAACCGCTTGCGCCACCAGGCGACCCAGTAGCCGCCGATGTTGAGGGTGAGGCCGAGCAGCAGGTAGAAGACGCCGAGGACGATGAACTTGCGGAAGTGCCCGGCCAGGATCGCCTGGTCGAACAGCGCCTTGAGCAGCAGCGGGTGCAGCAGGGCCTCGATGCCGCTGATGACCGCCTCGACGGCCATGATGAGGCAGAACCCCGCCCGGTGCCCGCGCAGCGTGCGCCACAGCTCCTTCACCGCGACACCTCGTCCAGCAGGAAGTCGGCGGGACCGCCGTGGTTGAGCCGGTGCAGCACCCGCAGGATGCCGGCCGAGCCGGTCAGGTAGTCGCACGAGCAGCGCAGCAGCCCCTCGCCGGGCACCCCGAGCGGCACCGTGCCGTCGTCCCCGCGCGGCACCCCGAACCGCTCGGCCGGCTCGAAGAGGAACACCTTACGTACGAAGTCCAGCTGCCGCAGCGCGATCTGCCGGTACGACGGGTCGCCGGTGATCTCGGTCGCGTCCAGCAGCGCGTCGGCGACCCCGGTCAGGCCGAACGCGTAGCCGGGCATGACCGACTGGCCGACGTCCAGCGCGCGCAGCACCTCGCGCGCGTCGTCCAGGTTTCCGTAGCGCAGCAGCACCTGCGCGACACCGGCCGAGCCGACCTCGACGTAGGGCTCCATGGTCCCGGCGTGCTTGAACATGATCATGCCGTCCTCGATGGGCTCGGCGTGCGCCATCTCCCAGGACAGCGCGCGGCGGCCGAGCCGCGCGTAGCTCTCGTCGCCGGTGATCTGCGACATCCGCAGCAGGAACATCGCGACTCCGGCCTGCCCGAAGCCGAGTCCGGTCAGCGGCCCCTTGGCCGAGAAGTCGTTGAGCCAGTAGGCGTGTTCACCGTCGCGCTGGACGGTGTCGAGCAGCGCGTGCGCGCACTCGCGTGCGGCGGCGAGGTCGCTCTCGTCCCCGCCGGCGAGGTGGAAGCGCAGGTTCGTCATGCCGATGCCCGCGTGGCCGTAGTAGAAGGTGTGGTCGCTGCTCTGCGGCGCCCGCCGGTTGGCCAGCGCCAGCAGCTCCCTGGCCTGCGCCCGCAGCCCGAGTGATTCGGCGGCCCAGGCGATACCGGCCAGGCCGTTCATCAGCCCGTCCGCGTATTCGGCCGGCTCGATGCCGGCCAGCTGCTTGCCGAGCCAGTCCCGCCACTCGGGCCTGACCTTGACGCCCGAGGCGTTCAGCGCCCACAGGACCCCGCTGGCGCCCACGCCCAGGCTCAGCGGGTTGGTGACATGCGCGAACGGGTCCACCGGGAAGAGGGTCTCCCGGCCGGTGTCGGCGACGGCCACGACGAAGGCGGCGACCCCGGCCTCGGTGGCGGCGAAGCCCGACCGCCCTTCCACGAGGGGCAGTCGCGGGGCGAGCGCGACCTCGCCGACCAGCTCCTCCTCCTGGTCGAGGAATTCCAGGACGTCGTCGAGCGTCACGCGCGCCTGCGAGAGGTCGATGAGCAGCTGGTGGATCCTGGCCGGCCAGCCGAGGCTGTCGGTGAAGACGCCGTAGAGGTCGAGCACGTCCTCGCGCAGATACGACATCGCCATGACCGGGAAGATGAAGTACGCCATGGTGGACGCCAGTCCGTACAGGTCGTCCTCGAAGACGGAGGCGGCGTGCGCGCGGCGCCGGGAGTGGCTGAATCCCGGGGTGAACAGCTCGACGGGCGACTCCAGATGCGCGTCCTGCGCGTCGGACTCGGCCAGCCGGCACGCCTCCAGGTCGATCACGGTGACCGTGTAGGTCTCAGTGTCCACCAGCAGGTTCGCGGCGGTGAGGTCGCCGAGGATGACATGGCGGTCGTGGGCCGCCTGGACCGCGCGGGTCAGGCCGCGGAAGACCGACAGGTAGATCCGCAGGAACTCCCGGGAGCGCTCGGCGTCGGCCCCGGGCCTGGCCAGCGGGTTGCGCTCCAGCAGGACCGTGCGGATGTCCTTGCCCTCGATGAACTCCTCGGCGATGAAGTGGTGTTCCCAGTGCTGGAAGGTGACGATCGGCGTGGGGAAGGAGTCGAGGTCGCCCAGCCGGTTCAGGAAGGTCCACTCGCGGGCGAGGATGTCCAGCGCGTCGTGGTCCAGCCGCGGATTGACGTTGGTGTACGGGCGGGCCTCCTTGACCACCACGATCCGGTTGTCGTGTGCGGTGTCCTCGGCCTTGTACACCCCGCCGCCGTTGGAGAACTGCATGGCCTCGATCACCCGGAAGCGCCCGCCGAGCAGGCCCGAGCCGTCGTCGTCACCGGCGTGGTCGGCGGCCTTCCAGTCGGCGAACGGCCACGGCTGCCACGGCGGTTGGGCGTAGCCGATCCGGCGCTCGTCGGGGACGGGACCGTCGGGGCCGACGATGTGCGCCACCTGCCGGCCCATCACGTCCACGCTGTGCGTGGGGAGGAACTGGCCGTAGCGGAAGTAGAGCGCCTTGGAGTCCCGGTAGCGCATGTCGGAGAGCACGTACGCGCCCTCGACGCCGTCGAGCAGCTCGGCGAGTTCGGCCAGCGTGGTCCTGAACTGGTCCTCGTCGTGCGGGTAGACGGTGATGAACTTGCCCGCGCCGCCCCGGGACATGGCCTTGGAATTGAGCATCTCGAAGATGTTGATGTCCAGGGCGATCTTGAAGTCGATGTCGCGCGACGTGAGATGGCCGATCACCGCGGCGGCGACCCGGTGGACGGTGCGCTGGCCGGTCGACACGTGGATCTTCCACCCCTGCGCCGGCAGGTCGGGATTGTGCCGGCGGCTCCACCAGATGCCGCTGCGGACGAACTCGGCCCGCACCCCGGCGTCGAGCGGGGCCAGGAAGTTGTCCTCCCGCGGCTCGTAGGAGACGTCGAGCGGGTCGAAGAACAGCGTGTCGTTCCAGGCGAAGAGGAAGCGGTTGACCCATCGTTCGTCGCGCATGTCTGCCTCTGTGTGGTCGTCCGGGAGCCGCCGCGGGCGGCCGGTGGTGAGTGGCGGAACCGTGCGGGGTGCGGGGTGCGGCAGCGCGCTCCCGGGGCTGTGCGGAGGCGCGTCGCGCCTCCGCACAGGTGGCCGTCAGGCGCCCGACCGGTCGTGCTCCCTGCAGCAGGCCGCGTTGCTGCTGCTCATGCTCAGTACGGCGACCACGGTCCTGGCGGTGGTCGGCTGCATGGTCTGCAGGTCCGGCACGCTCATGCGCATCTGCTCCTCGGCGACCCGGGAGGCGCGGGATCGCGCTCCCGGGTCCTGTGGGGTGGTGCTCAGGTCACTTGTCGTCCCACTTGCAGCACTCGGTGCTGCTGCTGGTAAAGCTGTGCATGGCCACCACGTTCTGCACGGCGGTCGGCTCCAGGGTCTGCAGCGTGAGAACGCTCATCCGGCCTCCTGTTGGGTGACGGTGACCGCGCGAGCGCGGTCACCCGGGCCCCTGCGGGCCCGTCGGATCACTTCGGGTTGGACTTGCAGCAGTCGCTGCTGCTGCTGGTGGTGCTGAGGATGGCTACCGCGTTGTGCACGGCGGTGGGCTCCAGGACCTGCAGCTTGAGAACGCTCATCCGGGACACCTCCTGGGTGATCGGGAGCGCGCGGACGCGCTCGGGGCGAGGAACGGGCAGGTGCCGATCGGCACACCCAGCCAACAGCGCCGCCCCGCGGACCCGCATCCGTGCGAGGTCCCCACAATCGCCCGCCGCCGCCCCCATGGCGGCGGCGCCGGGGGCGCGGGTGAATGGTGGTGTTCGCTCCCCACCCCGGTTGACGGTTTCCGGCCGATGCGCCATCGTGGTCCCCGCAGCTGAGACGGATGCCATGACCATTCACATTCACCTCAGCTCATGTGACCGCAGGTCAGTTCCGCCGCTGCATCAGTTCATCTCCGTGTCAGTCGCACACCGGGAGACGCAGATGAGGAAGCCGTACGCCGGTACCCGCACCGTGTCGGAACGATGTCCATGACGGCGCTGTTACCGTCGCCGCAGCCCGTGGGCCTGCCGCGGCCGGCCGGCCGCGAGGACGGCCGCCAGGGGCAACTGATCGGCCGGCAGGCGGAGATGCGGGCCGTCATCGCGGCGCTGGCCGCAGCGCGCGCCGGGCGCGGCAGCGCGCTGTTCGTCACCGGCGAGCCGGGCGTCGGCAAGACCCGGCTGGCCGCGGAGGCCATCGCCGCCGCCGCCGGGGCCGGCATGGTCACTTCGCGCGGCCGGGTCTCCACGGTGGGGTCGGCCGTGCCGTACCGGCCGCTGGTCGAGGCCCTGCTCTGCCTGGCCCGCGCGGGCCTGCTGCCGGAGCAGGACCAACTCGGCGGCTACGCACCGCTGCTGGCCGGACTGCTGCCGGAACCGGGCGCCGCCGCCGGCTCGCCCGCGTCTCCCCTGCTCGTCGCCGAGGCCGTGCTGCGGCTGCTCGCGGTCGTCGGGCGGCGCGGCGGATGCCTGCTCGTCCTGGACGACCTGCACGACGCCGACATGGAGACGCTGGAGGTCGTCGAGTACCTGCTCGACAACCTCGCTGAACAGCCCGCCGTCCTGCTGATCACCGCGGGGCGCGAATCCTGCGCCGCGACCGATCTGGCCGCGCGGGCGCGCCAGCGGGGGGCCGCGGCGATCCTGCCGCTGCGCCCGCTCGGCCCCTCCGACGTGCGGCTGCTCGTCGCCGCCGAGCTGGGCGTCGCGCCCGACGGGGTCAGCGACGCGCTGGTCGACCGGGTGGTGGCCGGCGGCTCCGGGGTCCCCTTCGTGGTCAAGGAACTCGTCCACGACCTGACCCGCCCCGACCCCGCCCGGCGCGCGCCCGACGACGACCGCGACCGTACGCTGCCCGTCCCGGACTCCGTCGCCCGCAGCGTCCGGCGCCGCACCGAGCGGCTCGGCCCCGGCGGCAGGCGGACGCTGGGGGTCGCGGCCCTGCTCGGGCAGCGCTTCCCGCTGCCGGTGCTGCGGCACGCCGTGGGATGCGACGACCGGGAACTGTTCGCGGTGCTGCGCGCCGGGGCGGCGTCGTACCTGCTGGAGCCGGACGCCTCGGACCCGCAGTGGTACGCCTTCCGGCACCGGCTCGCCGCGGAGGCGGTGCTCGACGGCCTCGCGCCCGGTGAGCGGGCCGGCTACGCGCGTCGAGCGGCGCAGGCGCTGGCCGACCTCCACCCGGGGCTGCCCGGCGAGTGGTGCGCCCGCGCCGCGGACTTGCGCGGGCACGCCGGCGACTCGGGCGAGGCGGTCCGGCTGTACTGCGAGGCGGGGCGCCGGGCGATGGCCGAGGGCGCGGTGGACAGAGCGCTGACGCTGCTGACCCGGGCGCACCGGCTGGCCGACGCCGCCGTACCGCCCGGGCTGCGGGCCGCCGTCCTGGAGCAGCTGCTGCACGCCGTCGGCTGCTCGGCCCGCTTCGACTACGTACCCGAACTGACCGCCGCCGTCGAAGCGCTGGACGACCTGGACGTGCCCGCCGCCCGCCGGGCGGGCCTGTGCGCGCGGCTCGCCGACGTCGCCGCGCTCGCGGGCCGGCCCGCAGAGGCCCTGCACCAGCTCGACGTCGCCCGCCGGCTGCTCGGCGGCTCCCCCGCCGACGTCCACCGCGCCCCGGTGGACGCCGCCGCCGCGCATGTGGAGCCGCACCGGCTCGCGCCCGACCGGCTGCACACCGCGGCCGGGGCCGCCCGCCGCGCGGCGGAAGCGGCCCGGCGGGCCGGGCTCCCCGACGTGGAGTGCGGCGCCCTGGTCCAGCTCGGGCACCTCACCGCCGAGCGTGACGAGAGCGCCGCGACCGAGCATCTGCTGCGCGCATGCGCGCTCGCCCGCCAGCACCGGCTGCCCGTCCAGCGCGTGTCGGCCGAGGCCCGCCTCGCCCTGGCCGCGGCCCGCCGCGACGGCCGCTGGGCCCGGGTCGAGCAGGTCCGGCAGGACGCCCTGCGGATCGGCGCGCTGCCGCTGGCGTACGAGACCGGGTACGCCCTCGCGCTCGCCCAGGTCGGGCGTGCCGAGTTCGGCCCGGCCGGCGAACGGATACGCGAGGCGCTGGCCGGCGCCACGCGGCTGCGGCTGGGACACGCCCTGCCCATGCTCCGGCTGGCCGAGGCGGTGCGGTACGCCCACCAGGGCCGGCGGGCCGAGATGCAGGAGGCGCTGGCGGCACTGGCCCCGCTGGTGGACGACGCGCCGGGCGTACGGGCGATGTCGTACGGGCTGGCGCGCGCGTTCTGCTCGCTGCTGGAGGAGGACCGCGAGGCCGCCGAGCGGGAATTCGCGCAGGCCGTCGCCTACGACACGGAGAATCCGGCGACCGGCGACTTCGGCAAGCACGGGGTGATCCTGCTGCTGGGCGTGCTGGCCCGGCGGGTGGGCGCGCAGCACTACGCCGGAGTCACCGCGGTCAGCGCGGCCGGCACCCGCTGGAACCGGCAGTTCGTCGGGCTGGCGCACGCGGTGCTGCTGGGCCGCGAGGGCCGCGCGGCGGAGGCGGACGCCGCCGCCGCGACCGCGCTGGAGGCCGCCGCGATCCACCCCATGGCACGCCACCTGTGCCTGCGGCTCATCGCGCGTCCCGCGCACGAGGACGGCTGGGGCGATCCGGTCGGCTGGCTGCGCGAGGCGGAGGAATACTTCCACGGCGCCGATGTCCCGGCCGTCGCCGGCGCCTGCCGCGGCCTGCTGCGCACGATGGGCGCGCCGGTGCGGCAGCGGCGCGCGGGCATCGAGCAGGTGCCTCTCGACCTGCGCCGCTACGGGGTCACCGTGCGGGAGTTCGAGGTGGCCAGGCTGCTGGCGACGCGTATCGGCAACAAGGACATCGCGGGGCGGCTGCACATCTCGCCGCGCACCGTCGAGAAGCACGTGGCGAGCCTGCTGCGCAAGACCGGCCACCCCGACCGGGGCGCCTTCGCCACCGCCGCCGGCGCCCTGACGCCCGCGCTGCACGCGGGGTGACGGTGAGCAGCCGCCTGGCGGCGGGGCGGGCGGCGGCGTCTGCGGGACGGTGGGCCGTCCGGCGACGGCGAGTCCGTCGGGTCGGTGCCCGCGCCGGGACACTGAGCCGCCCCCTCGCGGCAGCCACGCGGTGCACGGGCGGACGGTGAGACGGGAGGTGGGCGCCGGCACCGGCGCCCGAGGTGCTGAGCCGTCCAGCAGAGCAAGTCCGCGCCGCGCGCCGGCGGATGGTGAGCAGCCGCCTGGCGGCGGGAGACCGGCGGCGCCGGCAACCGCGCCCGGGCGTGAGGCGGGAGACGGGCGTCGGCACCCGCGACCGAGGTGGTGAGCCGTCCCAGCCCGGCAGAAACGCGGGAGCGGTGAGGCGTCGGGCGAGTCCGTGGTGTCGGCGCTCGTCCGGGCGGTACGTCGTCCGGTGGCGGGATGTTCGCGGGGCGGGGCCGCCGTCCCGGGGCGTCAGCGGGTCGCGTCCTCGTGGTGGACGAAGGCGTGGGTGACCTGGAGCAGCCAGTCGGTCTCGGCGGCGAGCGTGCCGGCCACCGGCCAGGGCCGGACCGGCTCGCTGCCAGGACCCCCGGCGTCGGGACGGCGCCCGTTGCGGCGGTTCGCCAGCGCCGCGGTGATCGCCGCCGCCTCCCGCGCCGCCTCCCTGGCCGGGTGGCCGGCGGCGGCCGGGTCGGGACGGCCGGGGTCGAAGTACGGGCGCAGCGCGAGGTGCGCGTCCCGGATCTCGATGACGCGCCGGTAGAGCGCGAAGGTCGCCTGCCGCGGGCGGGTACGGCCGCGCGTACCGTCCCCGTACAGCGCGATCTCCGGGACCTCCGTGCACAGCGCCGACCACAGCGGCTCCAGGGCGCGGTAGGAGCGGCGGGCCCGCCACCAGCGCAGCGGGCCGAGCAGCGCGGGCCAGCGGTTCGCGGTCGAACCGCACGCCGCCAGAAGGGCGATGACCACCCCGAAGCAGGTGGACGGCAGGTCCTCGCCCAGGCCCTGGCGGCCGGTGCGCAGGACCGCGGTCATGTCGTGGGCGGACCACCCGGTCCACAGCACGCCCACGGCGGCGGACAGCGCCATCAGGACGAGCCCGGCGCGCACCGCCCCGGCCGCCTCGCGCCGGATGTGCCCGGCCAGCGCGCCGATCAGCATCGTCAGGCACGCGATGCCGTAGCAGGCGAACAGCAGCTCGTAGCCCGCGAACAGCAGCCTGCGGCCGTCCCCGACCGATACCGCGTCGGAGGTCACGGTCACGGCGGAGGCTGCGAACAGCCAGCCGGAGAGCGCCTGGACGCCGATCCCGGCGCCGACGTGGCGGTGCACGGGAGTGCGGTCGTCGGTGGAATTGCGCAGCGTCAGCGCGATGAGCGCGAGACAGGTGAAGGCGCCCATCTTGAGCCCGTGCACCAGCGCCACCAGGAGCGTCCGCGCGTCCATCAGCCGGGACAGGGCGGCGATGCTGGTGGGCGCGTTCAGCACCAGGGCGCTGCCGATGCACAGCGCGAAGGCGCAGATGTAGCGCTGGGTCTCGCCCGCGCCGGCCGCCGACAGCCGGTAGACCGCGAAGCCCACGAAGACGGCGGCCGCGAGGTAGGCGGTGATATCGGTCATCGGCCGGAACTGCGCGGGTCGGGCCGGTTGAAGAGCGCTTCGAGGCCCGGGGCGCGGGCGGTGGCGGGCGGGGACTCCCGCAGGGACACCCGGGACAGGATGAGCGAGGCGACGATCTCGGCCTCCTGCTCCTGCGGCTCGGTGTAGACCGTGCGGCCGAGCACCCGCTCGACCAGCGCCGGCGGCAGGGCCGGCATCAGCGTGCGGGCCGCCGAGCTGAGGGTGGCGCCGTCGTCCTGGTGGCCGCACAGCAGATGCGCGGCCTCGTGCAGCAGGATGTGGTGCTGGTGCAGCGGGGTGGTGTCGGCCGCGTAGAGGATGTAGTCGGCGTCCGCGGTGGTGACCAGCAGCCCGCAGGGCAGGTTCGGCCGGTCGGTGACCGGGACCAGTTCGATCGGCCGGCCGCGGTGGGCGGCGAGCGTACGGATGAAATCCGCGATGTCGAAGGGATCCGCGAGGCTCAGCGTGTCGACGCGCCGCTGACACCGCTGCCATAAGCCTCTGCGGCTCCGGTCACTGGACAATGAGCACTCCTTCCTCTCACGAGGACGGCGGGCCGAGGCGGTGACCGGTCTGCACAGGGGTCAGCCCTCAGTGCTCGGCGGATCGCTCCCTTGTTCCCGGCGGGCAAGCACGTCGATAATGTCACTGATCGTACCCACAGCTTCGGGTGACAGGTTGACCGCACGGAGTGCGATGTTCCGCACACCGGCGTCCCGCAGGGCTGTGAGCAGCTCCAGCTCCTTCGTGATGGCGGCGCCTTGGGCGTCGTCGAAGAAGTACGCGACAGGGACCTGGAAGAACTGCGCCAGCACTTCGAGGTGGCGTTTGGTCGGGTTGTCCCGGCGCCCGGTGCGCAACTGCCACAGGTAGGTGGCGGAGAAGCTCTCGCCGGTGGCCTCGCGGCACGCCTTGGCGACCTCTTCATGGCTGTACTGCTCGCGGTTGGGGCGCCGCACCGCGCGGAAGAGCGCGTCGATCCTGTCCGCGAGCGTCTGCACCGCCGGCTCGGCCATGTCGCACCTCTCGTCAACGCCAGCTTGCAGTGTGCATGTCGCGTCCGCCACACGTTAAAGGGTCACTTTATCGCCGCTGTCCACGGCCCCGGTCCGTGCCGTCCGGGAGCGGCGGGGCCGGGGGCGGTGCGGACC
>NZ_JAJSYW010000146.1:0-18072 GCF_036815005.1 Streptomyces sp. IBSBF 2435
GCAGGAGGGGTGGGCGCGGGGTCGGCGACCGCCAGCGCGGGACCTGCGGCCGCCAGCGCGGCCACCAGGCCCGCGGTGAGCGCGAGCCTGGCCGCGCGTCTCTTGCCTGGTATGTGATCGAGTGGCATGGGCATCCCTGTTCGGACCGTCGGGTCGGTGTTCGGAAAACGGAACCGTACGGGTGGTCACCCTGCCGGGAAAAGCGGCTCTTTGTGGTGCGTTGACCTTCTCTTGGTGCTCCGATGACGTGTTTCCGCCACTGGCAAAACCGCGCAAAAGCATGCAAGAGCCGCGGTAGCGGGCTCAGTGCGGGGTCACCACGACATAGGCGGCGGGCAGTTGGTCCACCGAGGCCGTCAGCGCCGTCCGCACCACGGTGGCCTGCTGCTCACCGGCGTCCCGCAACTTGGCCGCGGTCACGTGCACCAGGGTGATGCCCAGTGCTTCGAGCCGCTCGCGCTGCCGTACGCAGCGCGACCACATCTCGTCGTCGCCGAGTGCCGTGGTGAGCGCGTACGTCTCGTCGCCCTTCCCGACGTGAAGGGCGACGCCGAGGGGGTCGGCATGGACGTCGTCCGCGGCGGCGTCGCAGGTGGTGACGGCGTCGTCCATTGCCGGGCCGTGGCCCGTGGCCGCGCCGTCGCCAGGCCGCGGTCCGTACCCGTCCGTGCCGTCCGGGGACCGACCGGACCGCGGGTCGATCGCGAGAGCCACCGCATGCTCGGGCCAGTAGGCGTCCACCGGGCCGAGCTGCGGCCCGGCGGGCAGCCGCAGGTCGACGTTCCAGACCGGGTCTGGCAACTGGTGGTCGCGCACCATCGCGTAGAGCCGCCGCTCCGCCATGACGCGGTCGGCGCAGCGCAGCGCGCCGACCGCCGCGGCGACCTGCGGTCGCTCCAGCAGCCCGGCACCTGCCAGTTCGCGCAGCACAGGCGCGGCGTCGCAGTGCCCGCCGCGTACGGCCTCGGTCAGCAGCCGCCGTACGGTCTCGGCGTCGTCCAGTCCCGCGACGGCGTCGGCCAGCGCGCGCGGCACCGGGGCGCAGGGCAGCCCGGCCACCTCCAGCGGGCGCGGCAGGTCGCGGCTGCGGTGCACGCACACGTCGCCGACGTCCCGCAGCCGGCGCTGCCGGGGCACCAGGACGTCGATCCGCGGCAGTTCGCGCAGCGGCGGCACCCCCGGAGAAGCGGTACAGGGCGAGCGCGGCCATGCCGGTCACCATCGCCTCCCGGCCGCCGCCGAGCGGACCGTACGCGTGCGGGTCGCGGCCGGCGTAGAGCAGCGCGGCCTGCAACCGCTGCCGGCCGCTGGGCGGTCCCGCGTGCAGCAGGTACACCTGCGGGAGCAGTTGCTGCCAGGGGCCGCCAGGGCGGCAGCGCTTGGCGACGGCCGCCGCCGGCACACCGTGGCGGCGCAGCTGATGGAGGGTCAGCACCTTCTGCCTCGCGGGCAGTCGGCGGCTCAGGGCATGCGAGGTGCGCGGGTTCACGTTCATGGGAACGTCGTTCCCGCGGCCGGGCCGGTCACTAACCGTTGTTACCCGCTCGTCGACAAAACAGGACAACGCAGGGCTAAAGCGCGGATGTTCGGGTGCCGATCAGGGCTTCTCCCCCGCGCGGGTGACGAGGGCCGCCCCTTGGACGGGGCGGCCCCGCACCCGTGGTCAGATCCCGGCGCCGGGGCGGGTCGCCGGCGCGACGCAGGCCTGCGCGCGCAGCGCCCGGGCCAGGTCGTCCCGTGCTTCGAGCACCAGCCGGCGCAGCGCGGGCGCGGCAGCCGGGTGCGCCTCCAGCCACGCGTCGGTCGCCGCCAGCGTCTCCTGGCGGTCCTGGAGGGCCGGGTAGAACCCGCTGACGACCGCCATCGCGGTCTCGATCGAGCGGGTCTCCCACAGCTCCTCCAGCGCCGCGAAATACCGCTGCGTGTACGGCGCGAGCAGATCGCGCTGCCCGGCCTGCGCGAAGCCCGCGATGGTCGCCTCCACCAGCGCGTTCGACAGCGCGTCCGAGCCCACCACGTCGGCCCAGGCCGCGGCCTTCACCTCGGCGGAGGGCCGCGCCGCCAGGCAGCGCACCTCGTGCCGGTGGCCCGACGCCGTGTCGTCCCTGGCCCGCTCGGCGGCGATCGCCGCCGCGTCGGCCGCGCCCCGCGCGGTCAGCGCGCCGAGGAAGGTCCAGCGCAGCTCCTGGTCCACCACCAGGCCGTCGATCTTCGCGGAACCGTCGAGCAGTCCGCGCAGCAGCTGCAGATCGGCGGCCGACGACGCCACCGAGGAGAAGAACCGCGCCCACGCCAGCTGGTGCCCGCTGCCCGGCTCGGCGAGCCGCAGCTCATGCAGCGCGCCCTGGGCCAGCTCGGCCGCCGCGGCGTCGCGGCGGTCCGCCGCCACATAGTGCGTCAGCGCGGTCCGCGCCTGGACGTGCAGCGACTGCAGCACCCCGATGTCGCTCTCCCGGCCCGCGAAGAGCAGCACCAGGCCCAGATAGTCGCCGGCCGGCATCAGCGCGTCCCTGGTCATGCTCCACACCGCCGACCAGGCCAGCGCCCTGGCCAGCGGGTCGGACAGGTCGCCCAGGTGCGAGCGCAGCGTGTCGAGCGAGGCCGGGTCGAAGCGGATCTTGCAGTACGTCAGGTCGTCGTCGTTGACCAGCACCAGGTCGGGCCGCGGCTGCCCGGCCAGCTCCTCGACCACCGTGACCGGACCCGCCACATCGGCCTCGGCCCGCGCGTAGCGCTCCAGGGCGCCGCCCGGCACGCGCCGGTAGAGGCCCACCGCGACCCGGTGCGGGCGCAGCTGCGGATGAGCCGGGTCGTCCGCGGTCTGGAGCACCGTCAGCGCGGTGATCCGGTCCTCCGCGTCATGGACGACCTGCGGGGTCAGCGAATTGACGCCCGCCGTCTCCAGCCACGCCCGCGACCAGGCCGGCATGTCGCGGCCCGAGGTCTCGGTCAGCACCGACAGCAGGTCGGCCAGCTCGGTGTTGCCGTACGCGTGCCGCTTGAAATACCGCCGGGCCGCCTCCAGGAAGGCGTCCCTGCCGACATAGGCCACCAGCTGCTTGAGCACCGCGGCGCCCTTGGAATAGGTGATGCCGTCGAAGTTGAGCTTGGCGTCCTCCAGGTCGCGGATGTCGGCGACCACCGGGTGCGTGGACGGCAGCTGGTCGGCGCGGTAGGCCCACGCCTTGCGGCGGTTGGCGAAGGTGATCCACCCCTCGGCATATTGCGTCGCCTCCACCTGGGAGAAGGCCGCCATGAAGTCCGCGAAGGACTCCTTGAGCCACAGGTCGTCCCACCAGCGCATCGTCACCAGGTCGCCGAACCACATGTGCGCCATCTCATGCAGCACGACACTGGCCCGGTGCTCGTACGACGCCCGCGTCACCTTGCCGCGGAAGACGAACTCCTCCCGGAAGGTCACACAGCCCGGATTCTCCATCGCCCCGATGTTGTACTCCGGCACGAAGGCCTGGTCGTACTTCCCGAACGGATACGGGTAGTCAAAGTTGTCGTGGTAGAAGTCCAGGCCCTGCTTGGTCACGGTGAAGATCTCGTCCGCGTCGAAATGCCGCGCCAGCGAGCGGCGGCACAGCGCGCGCAGCGGGATGTCGAGCGTCACCTTGTCGTCGAAGGCGCGCGCGTAGTGGTCGTGCTCGACGTGGTAGGGGCCGGCGACGACCGCGGTGATGTACGTCGCGATCGGCAGGGTCGGCCGGAAACGGGTGGTCGCGCCGCCGCCGTCGGCCGCGGCGGGCCCACCGTCCTGCTCGGCGTTGGACAGCACCGTCCAGCCCTCGGGGGCGGTCACCTGGAAGGTGAACGGCGCCTTGAGGTCGGGCTGTTCGAAATTCGCGAAGACCCGGCGGGCGTCGGCCGGCTCGTACTGCGTGTAGAGGTAGACCTCGCCGTCCTCCGGGTCCTCGAAGCGGTGCAGGCCCTCGCCCGTACGGCTGTAGGCGCAACGCGCGTCGACCACCAGGGTGTTGCGCTCGGCGAGGCCGTCGAGGGCGATCCTGGCGCCGTCGTGGACCGCCGCGGGATCCAGCTCCCGGCCGTTCAGCCGGACCGATGTCACCTCGGACGCGACGAGATCGGCGAAGGACGACACGCCCGGCCGGCTGCACCGGAAGTCGATCACCGTGGTGGACCGGAAGGTGCGTTCCCCGCCGGCGGTCGCGGCACCGACCGCGGACCGTACGTCGAGCGCCACGTCGTAGCGCTCCACCGACAGGACCGCGGCCCGCTCGCGGGCCTCCTCACGGCTCAGGTTCTCGCCGGGCACGGGCGGCTCCTTCGTGTATGACCCCCGGTACGGACACGCAACGCTTCGCATCTTTCCACGGAGGTCGGACACAAGAGCGCCCACCAGCGCATACGGCGGCACGGCGGTCGGGAATGCCGCCGCGCCCCCGCCGCGTTGTGGCGTTCAGGAGTGCCATGCACAGCCCCGCCCGGGGAGCCGTCCGGCAGAGCCCGGACGCCGCCCGCATCCCGCACGAGGAGTACGCAGTGACTGCGACCGAGACCACCAAGACTCCGGCCGACTTCTGGTTCGACCCGCTGTGCCCGTGGGCATGGATGACGTCCCGCTGGATGCTGGAGGTCGAAAAGCTGCGCCCTGTCGAGGTGCGGTGGCACGTCATGAGCCTGGCGGTGCTGAACGAGGACAAGCTCGACACCCTCCCCGAGAACTACGCCACCTTCCTGCGGGAGGCCTGGGGCCCGGTCCGCGTGGTGATCGCCGCCCAGCAGGAGCACGGCGACGAGGTCGTCGGCCCGCTCTACGAGGCGCTCGGCACCCGCTTCCACAACCAGGGCCTGCCGAAGTCCAAGGAGACGATCGTCGCGGCCCTCGAAGAGGTCGGGCTGCCCGCCGGGCTGGCCGACTACGCCGACCGCGACACCTACGACACCGAGCTGCGCGCCTCCCACAAGGAGGGCATCGACAAGGTCGGCCAGGAGGTCGGTACCCCGGTGATCGCCGTCCCCGGCGCCGACGGCTCGCAGGTCGCCTTCTTCGGCCCCGTCGTCACCCCCGCCCCCAAGGGCGAGGCGGCGGCGAAGCTCTGGGACGGCACGCTCCTGGTGGCGTCGGTCCCCGGCTTCTACGAGATCAAGCGCACCCGCACCGCCGGGCCCAGCTTCGAGTAGAGCGGTCGGAGAGCCATGGCACACCTGGGCCTGGTGGCCGTCGTCGTACGCGACTACGACGAGGCCATCACCTACTACACCGGCGCGCTCGGCTTCGAGCTGCGCGAGGACACCCCGCGCGAGGACGGCGGCCGGTGGGTCGTCGTCGCGCCGCCGGGCGCCCGCGAGACCGGCCTGCTGCTCGCCCGCGCCACCACGCCGGGCCAGACCGCCAGGATCGGCGACCAGACCGGCGGGCGGGTCGGACTCTTCCTGAACACCGAGGACTTCGACGGCGACTACAAGCGGATGGTCGCCGCGGGCGTGGTCTTCGAGGAGGAGCCGCGCTACGAGCCGTACGGCGCGGTGGTCGTCTTCCACGACCTGTACGGCAACAGGTGGGACCTCATTCAGCTCGCCTGAATTGGTGGAACCGCACAGTGCGGGTGGCCGGGAAGGGGGGAGGGCGTACCCGTCCCGGCCGTCCGTCGCGCGTGACGTGGGTCACGCGACCTGCTCAAACGGGTCCGCGTGCGGGCGCGGGAGTCTCCAAGCGGAAGATCACGGCTTTGTAGGGGTCCGACGATGAAGGGGGATCGGCGGCTGGGTTAGCGTCACCGTGACCCACCGATCACCCCCACCCCGCGGAGAACCGATGAGCACCACAGCTGTCCCCGGCCGGGCCGGAACCGTCCTCGCCGACCTGTTCCCCGCGTCCTCCGCCGGCCGGGCCCGGCTCAGGGACGCCGCCCTGGTCGTCGGCGGCGCCGCGCTCACCGGGCTCGCCGCGCAATTGTCCGTGCCCGTACCCGGCTCCCCGGTCCCGGTCACCGGCCAGACCTTCGCCGCGCTGCTGGTCGGCACGGCGCTCGGCGCGAAGCGCGGGGTCGCGTCGCTCGGCCTGTACGCCGCCGCCGGCGCTGCCGGCCTGCCGTGGTTCGCGGACGGTACGTCCGGCTGGTCCATGCCGAGCTTCGGCTACATCCTCGGAATGCTCGTCGCCTCCGGCGTGGTCGGCTTCCTCGCGCGGCGCGGCGGCGATCGCACGGTGCTGCGGACCGCCGGGGTGATGGTGCTCGGCTCCGCCGTCATCTACGCGGTGGGCGTGCCCTATCTGGCCGCCTCGGCCCACCTTTCGGCCCACCAGGCCCTGACGACGGGCCTTCGGCCCTATCTTCTGGGTGACGCGCTCAAGGCCGCGCTTGCCATGGCGGCGCTTCCCGCCGCCTGGCGCCTCACCAACTCCCCCTCCTAGCCCATCGCCGGCGCGGGCCTGCCGGGGGTGCCCCTTCGGTAAGGGGGCGCCCACCAGGGCGCGGGGAACTGCGCGACCCGCCGTCGACAGCCTGCACGTCGCCACCGGCCGAAAAGGTCTCCTCAGCCCGTTCCGGACCACCGGAGGTGGGTGGTTGCTCGCGCCGTTCCCCGCGCCCCTGGGTGGGCACCCCCTGCCGAAGGGGGGCCGCCCAACCCCCGCGCCGGGGGCGGCGTACCCGCCGACGCACGCGGCACCCCCGGCCCGCGCCAGCGGAGGCGTACCCCCTGCCGAAGGGGAGCCGCCCAACACCCGGGCCGGGGCAGGCGTACGCGGCGATACCGCGAGCCCGGGCCGGCGGGGGCGCCCGGGATGGGAGGATGGGCGCATGCGCGTGTACCTCGGCTCCGACCATGCCGGCTTCGAACTCAAGAACCACCTCGTGGACTGGCTCACAAGCAACGGGCACGAGCCCGTGGACTGCGGCCCGCACATCTACGACGCGGTCGACGACTACCCGCCCTTCTGCCTCCGCGCGGCCGAGCGGACCGCCGCCGACCCCGGCAGCCTCGGCATCGTGATCGGCGGCTCGGGCAACGGCGAGCAGATCGCCGCGAACAAGGTGCGCGGCGTCCGCGCCGCCCTGGCGTGGAGCGAGCAGACCGCCACCCTGGCCCGCGAGCACAACGACGCGAACGTGCTGAGCGTCGGCGGCCGGATGCACACCCAGGAGGAGGCCGTGAAGTTCGTGGAGCTGTTCCTGGCGACGCCGTATTCGCACGCCGAGCGCCACCAGCGGCGTATCGACATGCTCACCGCGTACGAGGCCACCGGCGAGCTTCCACCGGTCCCCGCGCACCACCCGCAGCAGGACTGACCGGGCGATGCCCGAGGGCCACACGATCCACCGGCTGGCCGCCGACCACAGGGAGCGGTTCCGCGGCCGGGCGGTGCGGGCGAGCAGCCCGCAGGGCAAGTTCTCCGACGGTGCCGCACTGCTGGACGGCCAGGTGATGGACGAGGCGCAGGCGCACGGCAAGCACCTCTTCCTCGGCTTCGGCGGCGCCGGCTGGGTGCACGTCCACCTGGGCCTGATCGGGAAGTTCGGCTTCGGCGACGGCCCGGCGCCGCCGCCGACCGACACCGTACGGCTGCGCATTGCGACGCCGTCGCACTATGCCGACCTGCGCGGCCCGGCCGCCTGCGCGCTGATCACCGAGCCGGAGAAGCGGGCGATACACGACCGGCTCGGCCCCGACCCGCTGCGCCCGGACGGCGACCCGGAACGGGTGTACGCCAGGATCGCGCGGTCCCGGATCAGCGTGGCCGCGCTGCTGCTCGACCAGAAGGTGATCGCGGGCGTCGGCAACGTCTACCGCGCGGAGGTCCTCTTCCGGCACGGCGTGGACCCCTTCCTGGCCGGCCGCGATCTGCCGCGGCCGGTGTGGGACGCGATGTGGGCCGACCTGGCGGCGATGATGCGCGAGGGCGTACGCACCAACCGGATCGACACCGTGCGCCCCGAGCACGAGCCGGACGCGATGGGCCGCCCGCCGCGGGTGGACGACCACGGCGGCGAGGTCTACGTCTACCGCCGCACCGGCCAGCCCTGCCTGGTGTGCGGCACCGGGATCCGCACACAGCCGCTGGACGCCCGCAACCTCTTCTGGTGCCCCCGCTGCCAGGCCTGACCGGCGCGGGGCCGCAGCGGGCGTCCTAGAAGAAGCGCGGCAGCCACGGCTCCAGGTCGGAGCGGAGGGCCGCGGACGCCTCGGCCGGCGCGCCTTGGCGCAGTTCGGTGACCAGTCCCGCGCCGGCCAGCGCCCGCAGGCCGTGGCCGCCGAGACAGGCGGTGCCCAACTCCTTGGCGTCCAGGGCGAGGTCGGCCGGGTCGGCGGTCCGCTGGCAGGCGGCACCCTTGACGTCGGCCGACAGCGGCCAGCGCCCGGCGTTCCACGGGCACACGGCGTCCTGGACGTCGAGCACGACATCGGCCGGCGCCGCGTAGCCGCGCGCCTCAAGGGCGGCGGGCAGGTCCACCAGGCGGACGTACAGGCCGTCGCGCCAGCCGGAGCCGCAGCGGCGGATGTCGGAGACGATCTGCTGGACCGGGTCGTCGACCGGCCGGTTGTGGAAGGTGAGCCGGGCGACCAGGTCGGTGTCGGTGAGGTGGCGCCACAGCGCGGCACAGGTCACCGGACCGAGTGCTTCGACATCGCGCAGCTTGACGCTGCCGTCGGGCACCCCGAAGTCGTCCCGCCGGCCCTGACCGCATAGCGGGCGTACCGCGCACCTCGCCGTCGGTCTCGGCGAGCACGGCCAGCCGTTCGCCGTAGCCGCCGCGGTTCCCTGGCGGGTCCAGCAGCGGCAGCTGCTCCCAGCCGGGCTGTCCGGCCGGCATGCCGGGCCGGGTGGGCACCACACGGGCGTAGACGGCCTCGCAGGCGGCGGCGCCCTCGGCCGGGGTGACCAGCCGCATCCGTACCGCGTCGGCGCCCGGCGGCACCGCGACCGTGACCCGGGTGGTGTCGATCCCGCCGTGCATCTGCCGGGTGGCGGTGCCGGCGGGCGAAGCGGCCGTAGACCGACGGCTCGGGGGCGGTCAGCACGGCGACGGCGGTACCCCGTTCGTGGAAGTCGCCGAGCTGACGGCGCATCATCGCGCTGAGCACCCCGCGGCGGCGGTGCGTCGGCTGGACGCTGACCGTGGTGACGCCCGCGGTGTCGAGCAGGGCGCCGCCCGGCAGGCGCATGCGGAAGTCGAAGGCGCCCGCGGTACCGGCGGTGCCGCCGTCCACCCGGGCGGCGATCGCCCGCTCGACGGGCAGCAGGCCGCGCCACATCACTGCTACCTCAGGGGCGCCGCCCGGCCCGCCGAAGGCCCGCACCAGGCGGAGGCAGAACTCCTCCCAGTCCTCGGCCGCGAGCGCCCGCAGATCGATCGTCATGCGCACTGCCTACGCAGAACCCCCCGGCGGCAGGCGAACGTATTTTCCCGCCTGCTTTCCGCCCTGTTCCGGCTCACCCGGACAGCTCACAACCCATCCGGCCTGCACGGCAGGGCCATCCGTGGATAGGGTCGCCGGAACATGGCAAAAGTGGCGGCGGGCGAGGGGCTCGGGCTCAGGTGGCGCAGACGGCTGCACCGGGCCCGGCTCAGCGTGCGCAAGTCCGCCGTCGACTACTTCCGCGGCGGCGCTTCGGACTGGGCCGGCCTCGGCGTGCTGATCGCGGTGATCCCGGTCCTGGCGTACACCTCGGTGGTCACACCGGTGTGGTGCCCGCCGAGCGCCCTGGTGCTGCCGATCCTGGCCGGCGGGCTGCTGCTGCGCCCCTCCAGCCTGCTGCTGGTCTACGCGGCCTCCGCGGTCGCGCTGATCGCGGAGTCGGCCGCCCTCGGCCCCTACCGCGAGGGTCCGGCGCGGGTCACTCCCGGCACGGTGCTCGTGGTGACCGCGGTGGCGCTGGCCGGCCTGGTCATCGCCCAGTTCAGGGCCAGGGTCGGGGTGCCGTGGCGGGGCGGCCACACCATGCTGTTCGACCTCAGGGAAAGAATCCGGGTGCAGAGCAGGCTGCCGCGGCTGCCCGGCGGCTGGCACGCCGAGATGTCGCTGCGGCCGGCCGGCGGCCAGTCCTTCTCCGGCGACTTCGTGGTCGCCACCCGCAGCGCCGGCGGCCGGGTGCTCGAAGCGGTGCTCACCGACGTGTCCGGCAAGGGCATGGACGCCGCCTCGCGCTCGCTGCTGCTGTCCGGCGCCTTCGGCGGCCTGCTCGGCTCGCTGCCGCCGCACGCCTTCCTCACCGCCGCCAACGGCTATCTGCTGCGGCAGAACTGGGAGGAGGGCTTCGCGACCTCCGTGCACCTGGTGCTCGACCTGGAGAGCGGCGACTACGAGCTGCTGTCCGCGGGCCACCCGCCGGGCGTCCAACTGCACGCCGGCAGCGGGCGGTGGGAGGAGAAGGCCGCGGAGGGACCGCTGCTCGGTGTCTACGACGGGGCCGAATTCCACGGCGCCAAGGGCACGCTGCGGTCCGGCGACGTCCTGATGCTGTTCACCGACGGCCTGGTGGAGACCGCCGAGCGCGACATCGCCGAGGGCATGGACCGGCTGATCGGCGAGGCGGACCGCTTCGTCGCAACCGGATTCCGCGGTTCCGCCTGGCGGTTGATCGAGGCGGTGGCCAAGGACGTGAACGACGACCGCGCGTTGCTCGTAGTGTGCCGCGACTAGCCCTCGGGAATGGGACTATGTGCCGTGTGACGGAAGAACGTTGATCGTCCGTCACCGATGGCACCATGGGTACGGCGAGGCGGGGGCGGCGCGGTCCCCGGACCGGCAAGGAAACCGAAAGAGGAAGTGATCCGCTGTGGTTATCTCCCTGTCCGCCGCACTGCTGCTCGCAGTCATCCTGGTGGTGATGATCCGGGCGAAGTCGATAAAGGTGGGCCCCGCGATCGTCGCCGCCCTCTTCGGCTTCTTCCTCGCCTCCACGAACATGGCGCCGGACATCAACCGGTTCCTCAACTCAGTGGCCGACACCATCAACCAGATAAAGATCTGACGCGGGCGCCGTCCTCGGGGCGGCGTCCAGGATCCGGCGCAGCCCCGCACCGGATCCGGCGCCGCCGCCGGCCAGCAGCGCGGCGAGCACCGCGATACGCGCCTGCCCCGGCTTGAGCGTGCCGGTCAGCAGCGCGCCGGCCGCCGCGAGGTCCACCGCGCCGCCACCGGTGTAGAGCGGCGCCACGGCGCCGGCCGCCACCCGGGTGCTGACCGCGACCTCCACGCCCGCCGCGACGGCCCTGCGTACGGCGTCGACGACCTCCGGGTTCGCGTTGCCCGCGCCGGTGCCGACCAGCACGATGCCGCGGGCGCCCGCGCCGACCGCCGCGTCGAAGAGCACCGAGTCGCCGTCGCTGTGGTGCATCACGATGTCCACCCGGGGCGCGGTGGTGCCGCGCTCCGGCAGCGGCAGCGCCTCGGGGCGCGGCTGCTGCCGGCCCCAGGTCACCCGGCCGAATTCGACCCGGCCCAGCGGCAGCCCGTCGGGGGCGCCGAAGGCGCGGGCGTCCACGGTGTGCCGCTTGACCGTGCCGCGGGCGGCGAAGACCTGCCCGGCGAAGACGATCACGGAGCCGATGTCGCGGCGCGAGGAGGCCGTCAGCAGCGCGTCGTAGAGATT
Organism: Streptomyces sp. IBSBF 2435; assembly: GCF_036815005.1. Taxonomy (NCBI): domain Bacteria; kingdom Bacillati; phylum Actinomycetota; class Actinomycetes; order Kitasatosporales; family Streptomycetaceae; genus Streptomyces; species Streptomyces sp. IBSBF 2435. Next base: position 11,570 of record NZ_JAJSYW010000146.1, read on the forward strand.
GCCCGCCGCGTCGCCGTCCGCCGCGTCCAGCGGCTGCTGGGCGCCGGTGAAGACCACCGGGCGCCGGTCGCCGTGGAAGAGGTCGACGAAGAAGGCCGACTCCTCCAGCGTGTCGGTGCCGTGGGTGACGACGACGCCGTCCACCTCGGGGTCGGCGAGCGCGTCGTGCACCGCGTGCAGCAGTCGCAGCTGGTGGTCGGTCGTGAGCCGCGAGCTGTTGACGGTGAAGAGGTCGACCACCCGCACCTCGACGCCGTCGGGCACCGCGCTCGCCTCCAGGACCTCCTGCCCGGCGGCCTCCGCCGCGTAGCCGTCGCCCTGCCATCGGCTGGCGATGGTGCCTCCGGTGCTGATGACCACGACGTGTCGCACGATGCCTCCGCCTCCGCTGCTGCCGCTGTGCCGACCGCGCCCGTCGGTGCCGTCGGTGCCGCCGATGACGTGGCGGCATCACCGGGGGCGGTCTTCCTCCTGCAATGATATGCGCGTAGACCCGCCATATGATTGCGAATACCGGCCGGTACACCCTGGAATGCTGGGTGATAATGCTTCGGTGGACGCCATTGACAGAAGCATCTTGCGCGAACTGCAGACCGACGGCCGGCTGACCAACCAGGAGCTGGCCCAGCGTGTCGGCCTGACACCCTCCCCGTGCCTGCGCCGGGTGCGCCAGCTGGAGGACGACGGGGTGATCCAGACCTACCGGGCAGTGGTCGACCCGGCCGCCGTCGGACGCGGCTTCGAGGTCTTCGCCTCGGTCGAGGTCCAGCGCGACCGCGACTCGGTCGCCGCCTTCGAGGCCGAGGTCCAGTCCACCACCGACGTCGTGGAGGCCTACCGCCTCTACGGAGCCCCCGGCTGCCTGCTGCGGATCGCGGTGGCCGACTCCGACGCCTACGAGCGGTTCTGGACCGAGAAGCTCATCGCCCTGCCGGGCGTCAGCGACGTCAACTCCCAGATGATCATGCGCCGCATCAAGTCGCCGCAGGGCGTCCCGGTGGACTGAGGCCCGGGCGGACCGGGGGCGCCCCGCGCCCCGGGAGCGTGAAAAAGCCCCCGGTCACCGGGACGGGACCCGGGCCGGAGGCCGTGGAGCGGGCGACGGGAATCGAACCCGCGTAGCTAGTTTGGAAGACCAGTGCGGTGCCCTCACGGTGACCTCGTACGGCGCCGTGCAGGGCCTACGGGGCGTCTGGCCCGCTGTTCCCCGTGGGACCCCGCTGCGTACCCGTCAGACGGGCACGCAGCGGGCACGGGTTACAGGTTGTTCTTCAGCCAGTCACTCGCCTGTGAGTCGAAGCCGATCCACGCCGCGCTGTCGCCGGTCACGTTGATGACGAGAAGCTCGTCGTTCCCGTCGACGTACGGCTGGAGGGACTTGCACACCTGGGCGGAGTTGAGCTCGGTACGGATGAACCACGTCGAGTCCAGCTTGTGCCACCACGTGCCGTTGGAGATCTTCTTGATCTGATCGGCGAGGGCCTCGTACTTCTGCCCCGGCCGGTTCAGGTCGTATCCGATCATCTGCGTGCTGAGCGCCATGTCTCACTTCTCTCCGAGGTCGGCGCTCCGAGTTGACGCGGTGTTGGAATACCGTGCTTCACGTTATAGGGTCCCTGGGCGCAGCCAACGCACAAGGCCCCATGCCGGATTGCTCGACCTCAAGTCGAGACCCCGGATGGGGCCTGCTTGGGTTTGACCGCTTTAGTGAAGCACTCCTGACGGGCTGTCGGCAACTTTCTCGTAACCCGAACCACAACTTGTGGTGCTACTGCCGGGTAGAGCTACCACATCTTGTGGTCGACCGTCGATCGACTAGGTGAACCGACAATCATAACCGGTGCTGCCGACAGTGCCGGGTGGCCTAACTGGTGCGCTTGTTGAGGCCGTTGTGCCCGGGGCTCCGGACCTCACCCCGCTCTTCCCATCCCGTCTGCCGTCGGCCCGCACTCCTGTGGAGCGGGCGTGGTTCAGGGCGTCAAGGTGGAGCGCGCCACTGTACGAACGACCTTGACGCCCTGGGCCGCGACTGCTCGGCTTGCCCGGGTCGATGGCAGGTGGGATGGGAGCACCACCGCTCACCACGATGAACGCGCGGACGCCGGCGAGTTGGGGCCATCTCGGAGCCGGAGCGCCCCCGCCGGAGGCATCGTCTTGGCCTCGGCTGTTGGGGATCACCTCATGCCGCAGGCCTCCCCCTTCGCGGGCGCGCGGCGGCGAGGCGGCGCCGAGCGGGCCGAAGGCAGGAGCGTGGGCGCAAGCCGTAGCCGGGAAGCGCGCCCGGCGGAGCGGTAGCGGAGCCGGGTGCCTTGATGAGGTAGGGAAAGTTCTAACAGCCCAGCTCAGGGCTACGCGTCGAAGTCGTACTCAAGGATGTACGAGGCCGAATCCAAGGTCATCTCGTTGACCTCGACAGCGCGGCCCTCGTCCGCGAACGCGGTGCGGCAGATGAGGATCACCGGCGTGCCCATGGCGAGGCCGAGTTGTGTCGCCTCGTCCAGTGACGGCATGCGGCAGCGGATCTCCTCGCGGAAGTGCACAGGTTTGTAGCCGAGTTCAGCGAGACGGGCGTACGTGCCGCCAGGGCCGGTGTCCTCCTCGGTGATCGCTGAACCGGCGACAAGGCTCGCCGGCAGGTATGACCTGGCGACAAGGATCGGCTTGCTGTCGAGGACGAACCGGCGGCTCCTTACGCATAGGGCGTCGCCCGGCTCCAGCCCCAACACCGAGGCGATGCGCTCAGGCGCTTCCTCCTCGGTGACCTTGAGCTGATCCACGACCAACGTCCGGTCGTCGGTGTCCGCTGCCCAGATGGAGCGGCCCTCGCCCCACTGCGAACGCGATAGACGCTGAATGCCTCGCCGGCGAAGCGGGTGGAACGAACGTACGAAGACGCCTGCGCCCTTGCGTGACTCGGCGATGCCCTCGTTCTGGAGTACGCCGAGGGCTTGGCGGGCAGTCATCCGGGCCACGTCGTGAGTCGTCATGAGGTCGTTCTCGCCTGGGAGTCGATCACCCGGGCCGTACTCGCCGGAGTGGATCGCCTCGCGTAGTGCGTCAGCGATCCGCTGGTACTTCGGCTGACGTCCGGCGTCAGGGGTGCCCATGAATGATCTCTCCTCTTCCTCTCTAGACAGCTTAAGGGTCACGTTCCTCCCGCGGGAGATACGTACCGCGCTCGCAACGAACGTGTCCCCCATGAGGCCCAACAAGCATCTCTAGAGACGTGTTGACATCTCTAGAGATGTGGCGTTCACTGGAATCATCTCTAGAGAGGTGACTCACAGGGGTTGCCTCGCACAAGGGGAAACGAGATGGCTTCGTTCAAGATCGACCTTTCGACCGCCACGGTGTTCGTGGCCACCCCGCCGGTTCCGAAGCTGGTGAACAAGCAGACCGGCGAGATCGCGATGGACCGCGAGACGGGGGCGCCGCTGAGGACGGTGGGCCTGCTGGTCTCGGATGAGGGGCAGGGGGACCTGTTCCAGGTGACGATCCCGGAGACGGGTATCGACGCGACGCTCACTCCGGGGACGCTGGTCGCGGTGACGGGGCTGCGGGCGCGGGACTGGGAGAACGAGTTCAACGGGCAGAAGCGCCACGGGATCAGCTTCCGCGCCGTGGCCGTCACCTCGCTCATGCCGGCGGCTACCGCGAACGGCAAGGGCTGACCGGCCGTGGTGACCGTACTGGTGTTATCCGGCGCCGGGATCGCCGCTGTGCTGATCCTGCGCCGGGTCCGCCCGGACCTGTACTGGCTGGTCATCGGCGGCCCTGCCGCCCGGGTCCGGGTCGGCTGGACCTACGCCTCCGTGATGGACGCGTGCGGCCTGGCGGTTCCCCCCTCGCGGGCACGGATCGCGGTCGCCCGGGCGCTGCGCCGGGAGATGCCGGCCAACCGGCCCCCCAAGCTGCTCCGCCTGCGGACCACGCGCACGGGCCTGGTGGCCCGTATCCGGCTCCAGCCCGGACAGGACGCCTTCGACGTCATCACCGCCGCCGACCGACTGCGGCACTCCTGGCGCCTCCACCAGGTCACGGTCAAGGAACTCCGCTCCGGGGTCCTGGAACTGTCCATGACCGGCTACGACGTCCTGGGCCGCGTGCACATGCCGACCAGGGCGGAACGCACGCCGCTGCGGGTTCCGGTCGCGCTGCGCGATGACGGGGCGGTGCACTATCGGGACTTCCGCAAGGTCCCGCACAGCCTGACCGTGGGGGCGACCGAGTCGGGCAAGTCCGTCTACCAACGCGGCCTGATCAAGGAACTCGCCCCTCATCCGGTGGCGCTGGTCGGGATCGACTGCAAGGGCGTGGAACTCGCCCCGCTGGCCCGCCGGTTCACCGCCCTGGTCGTCACGCCCGACGCGGCCGCTGACCTCCTCGAAGCGCTCGTTGACGAGATGGGCGACCGCTTCGAGGTCATCCGCAACGCACAGCGGATCAGCGCCGACACCCCGGACGCGGAGATCACGAGCGACATCTGGGGCCTGCCGGAGAAGATCCGCCCGGTGCCGGTCGTGGTCATGGTCGATGAGGTCGCCGAACTGCTCCTCATCCCGTCGACGGCGGAGAAGAAGCGCCGGGAGCGGATCATCACCGCCCTGATCCGCCTGGGCCAGCTCGCCCGCGCCGCCGGCATCTACCTGGAAGTGTGCGGGCAGCGCTTCGGCTCGGAGCTGGGCGACGGCGTCACGATGCTGCGCGCTCAGCTCACCGGGCGGGTCTGCCACCGCGTCAACGATGAAGCCTCCGCGAAGATGGCCTTCGGCGACATCGCCCCCGAAGCTCTGGCCTCGGTCCTGGCCATCGCCCCTGACCAGCCCGGTGTCGCTGTCGCTGCCGATACCTCCGGCGGCTGGTCGCGCATCCGCACCCCGCACACCTCACTGCGCGACGCGGTCGCCACCTGCAACGCGTACGCGTCGCTGACCCCCGAGGTGCCCGCACTGGCAGCCTTCCGGCCCAACCTGCCCCCGCTGCCCACCGGGACCGAACCGGTACCCGGGCCGGTCCCGGCAACCGCCTGACCCCTCCCCGCCCCACCGGCCGGCGTGACCGTCTTCACGCCACGTCCCTACCCGCTCCATGCCCGAAACGCCCTGGAAGGGAGGCCCGTGCCATGGCCACTCGCAAGACCACCGCCCGCCCCGCCAAAACCGCCGCCCCCGCTGAGCCGGTGCCGGAGAAGTGCCCGGTGTGCAAGGGCACCGGAACCGTCGCCGTGACCGTCCGTGTGGGCCGCCGGCATCGCGTCGTCGGAAAGCAGGACGGCATGTGCTTGTCCTGCTTCGGCACCGGAGAGGCGTGATCGCCATGACCAAGCCGGAAGCCGAACGGGCCGCCGTGATCCTCGCCGGTGTCGTGATCGTCGTGCTGACCGCCGCCGCGTTCTGGCTGTCGTACGCGCACCTCGCCGACGTCGCCCGCACCAACGGGCTTGCCGCTTCACCTGCCCGGCGCTGGGCGTGGCCCGCGACGCTCGACCTGTTCATCGTCGCCGGTGAGGTGCTGATGTTCCTGGCCGCGCTGCGGGGCCGTACCGACTGGTGGGCTATCGGCCTGACCGTCACCGGCTCGCTCGGCTCGATCGGGCTGAACGTCGCAGGTGTCGGCGCCCGGCAACCGCTGCTGCACTACGTCGTCGCCGCGGTACCGCCGTTCGCCGCGCTGCTGGCCTTCGGCGCGCTCATGCGCCAGGTCCACCGGCTCATTCCCGATACCGCGCCCGGCCACCGCGAAGCGCTGTCGGATCCGGAGGTCGCCGCGCCGGTCGTCCTCGAACGCACCGACGAACTGGCCCCGGCACCCGCACCGCAACTCCCCGCCGCTCCGGCCCCGGTCGTGCCCCCGGCAGTCGCGGTTCCGGCCGCGCTGGTCGACCACGCCCGGAAGATCGCCGACGCACACCGGACCGCGACCGGCACCCCAATCGACACCGCCACCCTGCGCGCCCGCCTCGGCGTCCCTCCGGCACTCGCCGACGCCATCGCCGCCCAACTCACCTGACCTGGAGGAACCTTCATGCGCCCGTCTACCCGCGCCGCTCTGGAACGGTCCGCCGAACTGACTCGCTCCGGCCGGCTGGTCGAAGCTGTGGAAGTCGGAGAGCGCGCCATTACCGGCGCTACCGACACCGAGGTACCCGAGGTCACGAAGTGGCTGCACGACCACGCCGATGACTTCCTGCGCGACCCGAGGGGCTGACCTGATGGCCCGCTTCGAACGCTTCACCAACGTCGCCCGTATCGGTCCTGTCGAGGTCGGCGACCACCGCGACCGGCACGGCCGCAAAGCCACCATCGCCGCCTGCACCGCCCCGCGCTGCGGCTGGTCCAACGACTACGCCACCCGCGCCGCTGCCGAACTCGCCGCCCGCACGCACACCTGCACCACCACCTGATCAGGAAGGAAACGCTGATGTTCAAGCCCAAGTACCCGCCGGACTACACCTACACCCCGCCCGTCACCGCCTACACCGCCCCGCCCGCACCGATGAGCCC
>NZ_JAJSYW010000147.1:0-10092 GCF_036815005.1 Streptomyces sp. IBSBF 2435
GGTCAGGCGGAGGTGGAGGGTGGGGAGAGGCAGGCGGAGGGCGACCAGCGAGCCCGCAGCCAGGTCGGGCGCCACCGCGAACGCGGGCAGCAGGGCCATGCCCACGCCCTGCCTGGCCCACGCGCGCATGACGGCGACGCTGCCGGCCTGGACGCGTTCGACGGCCGGGCCGAAAAGCCGGTCGGCGGCGAGCGCGAAGGAGCAGGACGACGCGGTGTTGACCAGCAGCCGCTGCCCGTCGAAGTCCGCCGGGACCAGACCGTCCGCGCCGGCCAGCGGATGGGCGGGGGAGCCGACCAGGACCAGCGGGACCGGATCGAGGTCGAGGAAGTCCAGCGGGCCGGCTGAGGGAACGGGGAAGCCCAGGCCGCCCAGGGCCTTCCCCGTGTCGAGCACCAGCACGGCGTCGAGCTCGCCCGCGCCCGCCGCGGTGAGCAGCGCGTCGCGCGACGGGTCGGAACGGACCTCGACCCGCAGCCCGGGCCGCCGTGCGGCGAGCCTGGCCAGGATCGCCGGAACGATCTCCGCGGCGATCGACTCCAGCGCGCCGAGCCGTACGGTCGTCACCTCGCGGGCCGCGGCATCGGCGGCGACCACCTCGCGGCGGGCCTGTTCGGCCTGGTCGAGCAGGCGCCCTGACCAGGTCAGCAACTGCTCACCGGCGGCGGTGGTGCGCATGCCGCGCGGGTCGCGGACGAAGAGCTGTACGCCCAAGGACCGCTCCAGCGTGCGTACGGCCTGCGACACCGAGGAAGGCGCCAGGCCGAGGGCGACCGCCGCGTCCGTGACGCTCCCCTCGCGGACGACGGCCTCGAAGGTCCGCAGCTGACGCAGTTCCATCGCTCACTTCCCGGTCGGTGCGTTCGGCGCGGCCGAACGCGGCGTGCGGCTGTGCCGGTGGAGGCGCTGTCCCGCCCGGCCGCACTCTGACAGGCGTTCCCCGTAAACCTGCGATCCGGGTGAAACCGGACGACCGGAGTGGTGATGTCTGGCGTGTCCCCCGCCCCGAAACCGTACGCGCTGTTCGGTATCGCGCTCGGCTACTTCATGGTGCTCCTCGACATGACCGTGCTGTCGGTCGCGGAGCCCGACCTTTCACATGCGCTGGGCGGCTCGGTCGCCGGGCTCCAGTGGGCGGTGACCGGCTACACCGTGGCCTTCGGCGCGCTGCTCCTGTCCGCGGGGGCGGCGGCCGACCGCTACGGCGCGCACCGGCTCTTCCGCGGCGGGGTCGCCGTCTTCGGGGCCGGATCGCTGCTGTGCGCGGTCGCGCCGAACCTCTGGACGCTGGTCGTGCTGCGCGCGGTGCTCGGCGCGGCTGCCGCGGCCTGCGTGCCCAGCTCGATGGCCCTGATCACCCGGCTCCACCCGGAACCGCGCAGGCGGGCCCGGGCGGTCGCGGTGTGGGCCGCGGTCAGCGGGGCCGCGCTCGCCGCCGGGCCGATCGCGGGCGGCCTGCTGGTCGGCCTCGCGGGCTGGCGGGCCGTCTTCCTCGTCAATGTGCCGATCGCCGCGCTCACCCTCGCCCTGGTGTCGGGAAGCGCCGTGCGCTGCCCGGCCGCGCCCGCCCGGCGCATCGATTACGCGGGGCAGGTACTCGGCTGCGTGGCCGTCGCGCTGGGCACGGATGCGCTGATCGCGCTGGGCGGGCGGAACTGGTCGCACACGGCATGGGCCTTCGGCGCGGCAATTGCGGCGGGCGCGCTGTTCGCCGCGCGGGAGCGCCGCAGTGCCTCGCCGGTCCTGTCCCGGGCGGTGCTGCGGGCGCCGGGCATGGGCGCGATGCTGCTGGCCGGTGCGGCGGTCGGCTTCACTTTGAGCGGTGCGCTGTTCGTGCTGCCGCTGCTGCTCCAGCAGCGGCTCGGCTACAGCGCGGTCGGCACCGGCCTGGCTTTTCTGCCGATGACGCTGCCGACCGCCTTCAACCCGCTGCTCACCGGCCGCATCGTGGCCCGTACCGGGCCGCGCGGGCCGGTTCTGGCCGGGCTGTGCCTGCTCGCCGCCGGGGCCGGCGCCATGGGGGCCGTCGTATGGGCCGGGGCGCCCTACACCCTGCTCGCAGCCGGGCTCGCCGCGGCCGGGTTCGGCGTCTCCTTCGCGCTGCCCGCGCTGACCACCGCGATCATCGCTCTCGCTCCGGAGGGTGCCGCGGGTGCCGCGGGAGGCCTCTTCAACGCGCTGCGGCAGCTCGGCGCCACCATGGGTGTCGCCGTCCTGGGCGCCTTCGTCACGGTCGCTCCGCACCGTGGCGCGGGCCGCGCCGACCGCGGTATTGCGTGGGCGCTGCTGCTGGCCGCGGCGGTCTGCGCACTTGCCGCGGCCAGTGCCGCGTGGCGCAGGCCTGAGGGGGTGCCTCTTTCGGCAGGTGCGTATCCGACCCGCCGTCGTGGCTTGTCGCGCAGTTCCTCGCGCCCCTGAGGAGCTGCCCCTTGCGGTGGCACCTCCCACTTGCGGCGCGTCCCGGCCGCCCTCGCAGTTCCCCGCCGCCTCCCACAACCCCGGCCACTACGCCACCCCCTGGCCGGAAGACTGCGCCCCGCACGGGGAGCGCATCCCCTGGCGGCCCGAGCCCCCGCAGGGGCGCAAGGAATTTCCGCCCACCCCCGTGGCGCCGCAGCCTGGCATGCAGCGCGCTGTCCGCCCGGCGGGACGTGCCTTGAAGGGGCGCGAGGAACTGCGCGCGCAACCACAGCGGCGCCGCAGGCAAGCACGCACCGCAAGGTTCACCCCCGGAGCACGGGAACCGCGCGGTCGGTCCCGGGCGTGGCGCGCTGTCCGCACGGCGGCCCGAGCCTCCCAGCTGCGCGGGGAACTGCGCGCCCAGTCACGGTGCCGCCGCGGACAAGGGCGTACCGCAAGGGCACCCCCCGAGCAAGCGGCCCAGCGAACGCGCACCCCCAGCAGCCGCGCGACCAGCGAATAGGTGCGGTTCGGGCACGTGGCGCGCATCGTGGAACGTAGCTGGGTGACGGCCGGAACGGGCAGGAGGGACGGGGATGCACGACGACCCTCCGGCGGAAGCCGGTGCGTGGGCGTGGGACGCCCTGCTCAACGGCACGGCGGCCGGCGTCGCCGTACTGGACACCGATCTGCGCTATGTGTACGTCAACCCGGCGCTCGCGCTCATGAACGGGCTCGACGCGGACGCGCACCTCGGGCGGACGATCGCCGAGATCATCCCCCGGGTGGACGCGGGCGTCGAGACCTTGCGCCAGGTACTGGCGGACGGCCGCACCCGCGAGGTCGTGTCGAGCGGGCAGACCCGGGCCGAGTCGGCGCACCGGCTGCGGGTGTGGCGCGGCAGCTACCACCGGCTGGAGGACGCGGAGGGCCGGGTGCGCGGGCTGGGCGCGGTGGTCTTCGAGGTGAGCGCTGACCGCGAGGTGCGGGCGGAGCTGGAGCGGACCAGGGAGCGGCTCCAGCTGCTGGACGCGGCCGCGGTGCGGATCGGCCGGACGCTGGAGATCGACCGCACCTGCCAGGAGCTGTGCGACCTGCTGGTCGAGGTGATCGCGGACGTGGCGACCGTGGAACTGCTGGCGATGACCGGTGCCGAGGGCCGCCGGCCGCCGCCCGGCGGGACGGTGCGGCTGCGCCGGGCCGCGATGGTGGCGGTGCCGCGGCTGCGGGAGTCGGTGCAGCAGTTCGGCGTGCCGGGCGAGTACATCGACTACCAGGCGGGCTCGGCGATTCCGCGCTGCCTGGAGACGGGCCGCGCGATGACGTACAACGTGCCGGCCGACCCCGACCTGCGCAAGTCCGCGCCGAACGCGGCCCGGGTGGCGGCGTACCGCGCGGCCGGCATCCACTCGGGGCTGGTGGTGCCGCTGGCGGCGCGCGGGGTGCAGCTCGGCACGGTCACGCTGATCAGGGCCGGCTCCTCGCCGGCCTTCGGCGAGGAGGACGCGGCGGTGGCGACGGCGCTCGCCGACCGGGCGGCTATCAGTATGGACAACGCCCGCCGCTACAGCCGCGAGCACGGCATCGCCGTGGACTTGCAGCGGGCACTGCTGGCCGCGCCCGGCACCCCGCATCCGCAGATCGACGTCGCGAGCCGCTATCTGCCGGCCGGGGCGATGGATCTGGTGGGCGGCGACTGGTTCGACACGCGGGCGCTGCCCCACGGGATCACCCTGCTGGCGATGGGCGACGTGATGGGCCACGGCGTCGGGGCGGCCGTGGAGATGAGCCACTACCGCTCGATGCTGCGGGTGGTCGCGGGCGAGGGCGACCCGCCGGACCGCATCCTGCGCCGGATGGACACGCTGCTGGCCGCGGCGGGCACCGAGCGCCCCGCCACCTGCCTGCTGGCGCTGGCCGACCCCGTACACGGCGGTTGCTGGTTCGCCAACGCCGGCCATCTGCCGCCCGCCATGATCACTCCTGACTGCCGGGTACGGCTGCTGGACGTCCCGCCGGGGCCGCCGCTCGGCGCGGACCTGCGCGGCCGGTACGAGACCGTGTACGTACCCTGGCCGGCCGGCGACACCCTGCTGCTGTACACCGACGGCCTGGTCGAGCGGCGCACCGAGGACATCGACACGTCGCTGGCCAGGCTCGCGGGGGGGGGGGGGCCGCCCCCCCCCCCGCCCCCCCACCCGCCCCCCGCCCGGAAATCTGTCTCTTATAAAANCCCCCCCCCCCCCCCCCCCCCCCCCCCCCCCCCCCCCCCCCCCCCCCCCCCCCCCCCCGGCCGGGCCGCTCGACGCGCTGCTCGCCCGTATCGTGCACCGGCTTGCGCCGTCCGTGGCGGAGGACGACGTGGCGCTGCTGGCCGCCCGCGCCCGGCCGCCGTTCGGGTCCCGCTTGTAACCTGGGGGCCAGCGCCGTCGTCGTACGGGCCCTGTGGGCGGGCCGTGCGGGAGCGGGAGGAGTGCGGCATGACCGAGCGCAAGCCGCCCGGCGTCTCCTTCGAGACCTGGGCCGACAAGCAGATACGCGACGCCGAGCGCCGCGGGGATTTCGCGGCCCTGCCGGGAGCGGGCAAGCCGCTGCCGTCGCTGGACGCCCCCTATGACGAGCTGTGGTGGATCCGCGGCAAGATGCAGCGCGAAGGACTGTCCGCGCTGCCGCCGTCGCTGGTGCTGCGCAAGGAGGCGGAGGACGCGATGGAGGCCGTCGCCGCGGCGGCCACCGAGGCGCAGGTCCTGCGGATCGTCGCGGCGATCAACGACAAGCTGCGCGACGCGCTGCGGCGGCCCCCCGAGGGACCGCCGCTGGGCCGCGGGCTCTTCGACGCCGAGCAGGTCCTTGCGGACTGGCGGGCCGCCAGGGCCGCGGAGGCGGCGGCGGGGGAGGAAGCGGCTCCGGCGCAGGAGCCGCCCGTTTCCGAGTCCCAGGGCAGGGGCGGCTGGGGGCGGCTGTTCCGCAGGTCCCGCTCCTCCTGATAGGCAGGGCGGGTGCGTTTCGAATCCGTTCCCGTGCCGCAGTCCGTCGACGCCAGGCCGCGCGATGTGCGCGGCTATCCCGTGCCCGCCATCACCCCGTGGGAGGGCGACCAGCCGCAGTTCGCGCTGACCGACTACGAGCGCAGCGCGAACTGCGCCCGGGAGCGGCTGTGCTCCGTCTGCAATGTGCTGATGCCGCGCGGCCCGGTCTGGCGGGTGGTGGGCGCAGGCGAGAGCGCCGCGATAGCCGAGGCGCTGGCCGCCGGGCGGCCGTACCGCAATCTCGCGGCCACCCTCGAGGGGCCGGGGCACCGGCCGTGCATGCTCTACGCCTCGATGGTGTGCCCGTATCTGGCCAGGCCCAACGCCCGGCGCGGTACCAGCGCGCGTACCCCGGACGACATGACGGCGCATGTGGTCCGGGGCGCGGTGCGGGGCTCCATGGGTGCGGTGGTCGGCTTCGCCGACTACGAGTTCGCGGTGACCGCCTCGCAGGTGGTCTTCCGCTTCGTCGGCGTGGTGGAATTCCTGCCGCACGACGTCGCCGACGCCCATCTCGACACGCTGCGGGCGGAGCTGGCCGACCGCCCGTAGCGTGTCGCGGGTCAGCCGCGGTAGGCGGGCAGGCCCACGTAACCGGACACCTTGACCGGCGCCTTGGAGCCGTTGGCGGGCAGCGTCACGATGCCGTTCGGGGTGCGGGCGGCGACGGTGCGGCCGTCGGGGGAGAAGGCCGGCTCGGTGTAGTCGGTGGTGGCGTTCGGCGTGAGGTCCTTGAAGACCGGGCCGTTGTTGCCGGACGTCTCCCGGAAGAGGTGGTCGTGGCCGCCGACGGAGCGGACGAAGACGAAGCCCTCGTCGTCGCCCGGCGCGAACGCGGGCTCGGAGCCCTTGGCGATCGCGGAGCCCTGCTGCCGCAGGTAGTCGTCGCGGATGTAGACCTGCCCGTCGGCGGTGTTGGCGTAGACGGAGGTGCCGTGGGTGCCTGCGGCGCTCGGCCATACATTGCCGGTCTGCGGCAGCTGCTTGATGTCCTCACCGGAGTAGTGGTTCAGGCTGAGCACGGCGGGCTTGGCATTGTGGCCGGTCGCGGGGACGCCGTAGAGCTTGGCCACGCCGTCCTTGCGGCCGGCGAAGATCAGCTCGTTCAGCCGCGGAAGGCCGTTGTCGGGGTCGGCGGGCCGCACCTGCCAGGTGGGGTGGGACCAGGTCTGGCCGCCCGGGTTCTTCGCGACGACCGTACGGCCGCTGCCGTCCGGGTTGCTGACGACGAGGTCGCCGTCGCCGTCCACGAATGCCGCCTTCCTGCCGTCGGGCGACCAGGCCAGGTCGCGTACGGCGGTGCCGAAGTCGACCCGGGTGCCGTTCATCACGACGAAGCGGGTGCCGTCGCTGATCGTCAGGCCGTTGTGGGCGGTGCCGTTGAGCGGCGGCGCGGACGCCGGCGCCTTGCTGACGACAGGCGTGGCGGTGGCTCCGCCGCCGCTGGTGCCGCCACTGCCGTTCGGGGTGCCGGTGCTGGTGCCGCCGGTGCCGTTCACGGTGCTCGTCGCCGACGGGTTGGGGTCGTCGCCGGTGGCGTCCTCGGGCCCGCAGCCGGTCAGCAGAAGGCCGAACCCCGCGGTGATGCTCGCGGTGAGGGCGATGGCGGTGGCAGTGGCGCGGCTTCCGGCGCGAACGGTCATGACGGCTTCCCCCGGTAAAATATGACGTGTCATGCTGCGGCGCGATCCGCGCCGACGGTGAGTCATACGATGCCCGTGCAACGTCCCTCCCCTGTCCGGCCGTTGTCACGCCCGTGCAACAGCCGGACCGCGCTCTGTCACCACCGCCTCCGGCCGGCATTCCGGTGGCCATGGGCGGCGCGGCACGGGAAGCCGTCGCAATGGACCGCGGGTTCGCCATTACGCTGACCGTCCCGACGACCCCGAGCCGCAGGAGACGCCGAACCATGCAGGCGCACGACCGGCCGGGGCTGATGCACGACCAGTGGCTTGTCGTCGGCGCGGTCGCGGCCGGCGGTGTCGGCGGGGCCTGCGCCCGTTAGGGCGCCGCCCTGCGGTGGCCGCAGACGCCCGGCACATTCCCATGGACGACGTTCTGGGTGAACGTCACCGGATGCGCGGTCATCGGCGTCCTCATGGTGCTGATCACCGAGGTGTGGGCCGCGCACCGCCTCGTACGGCCGTTCTTCGGCACCGGTGTGCTCGGCGGCTACACCACCTTCTCCGCGTACGCCGTCGAGACCCGCCGCCTGGTCGACGCCCATCAGGCGGGCACCGCCCTCTGCTACGCCGCCGCGGCCCTCGTGGCGGCCCTCGCCGCTGTAGGGGCCGCGGTGTGGGCGACCCGCGGGGTCCTGGCCCGCAGGGCACGATGGGACATGTGACGATCAGTGAGACGGACAACGACGGCGTGCACCGGCGGCTCTCGGGCGCCGCGCTGCGGATGACGGTCCTGCTCGGTGAGAGCGACCGGTGGCACCACAAGCCGGTCTACACCGAGATCGTGCACCGGGCGAAGCGCGCCGGGCTCGCCGGGGCCAGCGTCTTCCACGGCATCGAGGGCTTCGGCGGCTCCTCGCTGATCCACACCTCCCGGCTGCTCTCGCTCAGCGAGGACCTGCCGGTGGCCGTGGTCATCGTGGACACCGAGGAGCGCGTCCGCGGCTTCCTGCCCGAGCTGGACGAACTCGTCGATGAGGGAATGGTGGTCCTGGACGCCTGCGAGGTCGTCCGGCACACCGCCAGGACCGGCGGCGCCGCGTCATGAACTGGCTGCTGGTCATCGCCGGCGCGGCCGTCGGGGCGCCGATGCGCTACCTGACCGACCGGGCGGTCCAGTCCCGGCACGCCTCGGTCTTCCCCTGGGGCACCCTCACGGTCAATGTCGTCGGCTGCCTGGTCCTCGGCGCCCTCACCGGCGCCGCCGAGGGCGCCGCGTCCGCACGGCTGCACCTGCTGATCGGCACGGGGCTGTGCGGGACGCTGACCACGTACTCGACCTTCTCGTACGAGACGCTGCGGCTCGCGGAGAGCGGCGCGAAGGCGTACGCGGCCGGGAATGTGCTGCTCAGCGTGGCTGCCGGGCTCGGTGCCGCGTTCGCGGGGGTGACGCTGGGCACCGCCTTGTGGGGGTGACCCGGCGTGCCCTGGCGGGCGGTCACTCGTTGTCAGCAACATGAACGTACGCCGATTCCTCAGCAAGGCGGCGGCAGGCTCGGTCCTGCTCGCCGCAGCCACGTCCGCGACCGCGACGGCTCAGGCCGCCGACCTCGCCGGCACCCTCACCGGTACCGCCGTGACCGCCCAGGCCGCAGGTGAGCAGGCCGCGACCGCGACACACGGAGTGCTCGCGCAGACCGGCGTCGACAAGAAGGTCTCCGCCGTCAAGAAAGCCGTACAGGCCGGGTCTGACGCCGTCAGCGCCGGCAACGAACTCGTGAACTCGTAAGCCCCCGCCGCCACCGGTCCCCGCACGACACCCGTCGTGCGGGGACCGCCGGTCTCCGCCGGGGCCGTCAGGACGTCAGCGTGCCCACCGGGACCAGGCAGTGCGCGGCCGTGCGGAGTACGGCATCGTCCGCCGCGAAGGCCTGCAGCGCGGCCTCGGTGACCGCCCGGCCGGGTACGGCCTCGGGCCACGGCCGGCTGGCGAGGATGACATAGACCGTCCCGCGGTCGCGGGCGGCCGCGACCCACTGCTCGGGGACGGGGCAGGCCACATGCAGATACGGCATCGTCAGGACCGCCTTGCCGCCTTCGACCAGCACCTTCACCGGGGACTTCGGCACCTGGGCGACATCGAGGACGGCGCCGCCGACCGGAAGCCCGGCCTCTTCCGCGACGGTGAGCGCGGCGGCTTCCGAGCCCTCGTGGCCCGCGACGCCGTCACCGAGGGTGTAGGCCATCAGGAATGCCATGTCGTTGCCGTCTTCGAGGTGTTCGCCTGCCCACGGAATCACCACGAGGGTGCCGAGACGGCTCATCAGTGACGTGGCGGACGCGGTATTGGTCTGGGTCATGCGCCGGACCCTAACGGCCGGAAGCGGTGGCCCGCCTCGTCTGTCACTCCATCGGCGTAATCCGATACCGAATCACTGGTTCAGCTCAACTTGCGTGACTATTGGTGATCTCCTCCCGTTGCGCATTGCGTCAAAGCCGCAGCTGTTTGCGGCTGCTTTTTTCGTCTCAGGGAGATCTTGATGTCGCGTATCGCAAAGGCTGCGGCTGTCACCGCCGCCGCGGGTGCCGTGCTTGCCGGCGGAGCCGGGATGGCCGCCGCCGACGCCGGCGCCGCGGGCGCTGCGGTCGGTTCCCCGGGTGTGCTGTCCGGCAACCTGCTCCAGGTTCCGGTGCACATTCCGGTCAACCTCTGCGGCAACACCATCGACGTGATCGGCCTGCTGAACCCCGCGTTCGGCAACACGTGTGAGAACATCTCGGCCCCGATCGTGCCCCTGCAGGGCGCGGACGCGTACTAAACCCGCACCGGCGCGGCCTCCCGTCACCTCGCGTACGGGAGGCCGTCTTGCGTTGCGCGCGTGCCTCGGCCGACCACTGCGGATGCTCGTGCGTCAGCCTGCTGGCTTGTGGGTCGGTCTTCCTGCTTGCGTCCTTCGCGGGCGGCCTCGTGCCTCGGCCGGCCACTGCGGATGCTCGTGCGTCAGCCTGCTGGCTTGTGGGTCGGTCTTCCTGCTCGCGTC
>NZ_JAJSYW010000147.1:10192-22580 GCF_036815005.1 Streptomyces sp. IBSBF 2435
CTTCGCGGGCGGCCTCGTACCTCGGCCGACCACTGCGGACGCTCGTGCGTCAGCCTGCTGGCTTGTGGGTCGGTCTTCCTGCTCGCGTCCTTCGCGGGCGGCCTCGTACCTCGGCCGACCACTGCGGACGCTCGTGCGTCAGCCCTCCTCGTACGTGTAGAACTTCCGGTGGTCCAAGACCGCCGACGGCTTCACCCTGAAGGGCGGCATCAGCTCGTCCGCGCTGATCACCCGGGCGTGTTGCCGGTCGTCCGCCGGCAGGGGCCTGCTCGGCAGGTAGGACGACTTCGGGTGCTGGCGCTGCCAGTGCACCCAGATCAGGTCGATGAAGGAGTGGTGCAGCCAGAAGACCGGGTCGTTCGGCGAGGCGGCGCCGACCATGTGGCCGCCGACCCATTGGTGCACCCGGTTGTGCAGATAGCCGCCCTTGGTCTCGCTGACCGTCCAGCCCTCGATCTTGTTGCGGAAGCCCTGCGTGGCCGGCGCGGAATTCCACGGCGCCGTGTCGTACGCGGCCAGCGCCAGCGCGCCGCGCAGCTCGGCCCTGGTGGGCAGTGCGATCGGGCGGTCGGGCCGGCCCATGTTGCGGGTCAGGTACTTCTCCCTGGTGACGCCGTAGTTGATCGGCCAGTTGCCCGTCCGGTGCGCGAAGGGACCGGTCATCACCTGCCCGTCGCTGCGCCGCCCGTTGCCGCCCATGAAGTCGTCCGCCCACAGCGCGGACGTCGTCTTGTTGTCGGTGGTCCAGTCCCAGTACGGGACGGTGACCCCGCGATCGACGGTCTGCAGCTCACGTTCGAAGACCAGCAGGAACTGCCGGTGCCAGGGGAAGAAGGTCGGCGACATGTGCGCCACCCGCAGCCCGCTCTCGCCGTCCGCGGCGAAGTATTCGGCGTGCAGCCGGACGTACTTGTCGTAGCGGCCCGAGCGCTTGAGCTCGATGACCGCCTTGACGAAGCGGGTGCGCTGGCTGCTGGTCAGATTCCGCTGATTGACGCGGGTGTACACGGGTGCGGCCCCGATCGGTGAGGGTGCTCGGATCAGTGGTGGTGCTCGGCGGTCATGGACAGCTCGGCGCGGCCGATGACGTCGACCGCGCCCTTGGCGGTGGCCAGCGGCGTCGTATAGGGCTGGTAGTGGTTGGCCACGCTGATCCAGCTGCCGTCCACCCGCCGCATGAGCTGCAACGGCTGCCCGTCGACCGTGATGGCCACGCCCTCCTCCCCCGGGACGGGGAAGCCCTGGATGCGGCGGCCCCGGTAGACCTCGTCGAAGAGCGCGGGAGCGGTAGCCGGTGCGAGCGGCGCCCGCGGTGACCCGTCGGCCCCGGCGCCGGCTGCGGAGCCGCCAGGGGCGCCGTCAGGGGGCTCCTGACCTGCCGTCAGCACCGGCCGCAGCGCCACCGCGGTTCCCGACACCGCGGCGGCGGCCGTCACGCCCGACGTGATCACCCGCCTGCGGGTCACCGCGGGGCGCGAAGACGTCCTGCGGCCTTTCTCCGTGGCATCGCTTTCGCCCATGACCGACTCCTCTCGTTCGGTTGTGACCGATCGGCTGCCGGGCAATCATGCAGCCGTAGGGGTGAGAAACTGCGGATTATCGGTGAGCGGTGACCGAAGATTCATCCGCCCGAGTGATGCCCACATCGGCTTTCTGTCGCTAATGGACGGCGGTATTGACGAAACGTCGGAGAGTCGCGTCAGACCGTAATCCGTCATATGTATGGCGTCTGACGCCGCGTATGGACCACTTCCGGGCGCGCGCTCAGTCCTCATACGTTATGACTGGCTGTGAGGAGGCACGCTCACCCCTTTGTGCCTGTGTGTGCACGCGTCCCCGCGTTCGCGTCCGACGAGCAAGGAGTGACCATGGCCCACCGACGGCGCTGGATGGCCGGAGCGGGTGTCGGAGCCGCCGCGGCCGCACTGCTGGTGACCGGTCCGACGACCAGCGCGCTCGGCTCCGCCTTCACGGGCGGCCGAGCCTCGTCCGGCGCGACGTCGGACCAGGCCGGCACCGTGAACCTCCCGTACATGGGCGCGTTCACCGACTCGGGGGCCGAAGGCGTCCAGCACATCGCCGACCTGGAGACCTGGCTCGGCGGTACGCCGATGCGGGTCGGCCACACCTATCTGCCCGGCGAGAGCTGGGACGGCATCGAGGGCGAGCAGGACCTGCTCCAGCCGTGGGCCGACTGGCGGCGGGCCGATCCGGGCCGGATGTTCGTGCTCAATGTGCCGATGCAGGAGCGCAACGAGGACCACCTCGGCGACAGCCGGGTGCGCTCGCTGATCCGGCAGGGTGCGAGCGGCGCCTTCGACGAGCACTTCACCCGGCTAGCGCAGCACCTGGTGGAACTGGGCGTGCCCGACACCATGATCGTGCTCGGCTGGGAGATGAACGGCACCACCTATTCCCACCGCTGCGGTCCCGACCCCGAGGACTGGAAGACGTACTGGAACCGCATCGTCGCCGCGATGCGGGCGGTGCCTGGCCAGGAGTTCCGCTTCGACTTCGCACCGAGCCGCGGTACGGACGACGTCCCGTGGACCGAGTGCTA
Source organism: Streptomyces sp. IBSBF 2435 (assembly GCF_036815005.1). Classification (NCBI taxonomy): domain Bacteria; kingdom Bacillati; phylum Actinomycetota; class Actinomycetes; order Kitasatosporales; family Streptomycetaceae; genus Streptomyces; species Streptomyces sp. IBSBF 2435. The sequence goes on from NZ_JAJSYW010000147.1 coordinate 12,753, forward strand.
CCCCGGCGACGACACGGTCGACGTCATCGGCATGGACTCCTACGACCAGCCGTCGGAGGAGTCCTTCGACGAGCAGGTCAGCGAGCCGTACGGGCTCCAGGCGCAGGTCGATTTCGCGGCCGGGCACGGCAAGGAGATCTCCTACCCGGAGTGGGGCCTGTTCAGGAACGGCGACGACCCCGACTACGTCGCCCTGATGCTGCGCTGGATGACCGACCACCACGCGCTCTATGAGACCATCACCGACTACTGCCCGCACGGCGTGTGGCAGTGCGAGGACAACCCGCTGTCCTCCAAGGTCTTCCGCGCGATGCTCTACGACACCGATACGCAGCCCGAGCCGCAGCCCGAGCCCACGGATCCGGGGACGCCGGCCCCGACGGTGACGCCCGTGCCTACTGCGACGCCGACGCCCATTGCCACGCCGGCGTCCACAGAGACGCCGGACCCGATCACTGCCACGCCGACGACCGCGCCGACCGCCGTACCGACCGCGCCGGGGGCCGGGTCCGTACCGAAGCCGTCACCCGTGGTCGAGGGGTGCGTGCCGCTTGGGCTGAGCGAGGGGACGAAGAAGCAGTACCAGAGCGGCGAGGCGTGCGTCCGCCTCAAGCCGAAGGGGCAGCCGGCGCCGAAGAAGAGGACGTGAGCAATGGTCCCGCGTCATGTCCGGCGCGCCCGCAGGTCGTTCAGTCGGGCGCGCCAGGCCCGGAGCGCGGGCAGCCGGGCCGCGGCCGTACAGACCAGGCGGGTACGGGCGGCGGCCAGGGCGTGGCGGGCGTGCAGGACGGGCGCGAGCGGGCGGTTCGCCAGCAGAAGGCGCTGGTTTGCCAGGCGCTCGGGCCGCCAGTGGAATTTGTGCGGCTCCGCGCCCCGCAGCAGGGTCAGCACCGGCCGCCCGGCGCCCGCCGCGTGGCGTACTCCGTGCCGCATCAGCAGCGTCGTCACATCGACCTTCGTGGCGCGCAGGTCCGGGTGGGCGCCGTAGAGGTAGCCGCCGGCCAGGGCGGGTGACAGGACGGTCAGATTCGCCGCGACCACCGTGCCGCCGACGCTGAATTCGGTGAGCGCCGCCTCTCCCGCCGCCACCATGGCGGTCGCTGCCCGCGCCAGGTGCTCGGCGAAGCGCGGCCGTGCGTGCTCCGGTGTCACCCCGCGGCCCTGCCACTGCATATGGTGCAGCCGCAGCATGGTGGCCACCGCGTCCCGCACCTCGTGCGCGCCGACGTCGCGCTCCTCCACCCCTGCCGCGTCCAGCCTCCGCAGATCGGCCCGGATGCGCTGCCCGCGCGAACTCCCGACCCGCGCGATCAGCCCGTCCATCGGCAGCCCCGGCAGCTCCAGGCACACCGAGCCGGGCGCCCGCCGCTTCGGCCCGTGCCACGCGTCGTACAGCGCCATGGCCGCGCCCCCGGGCCGTACCTCCCGCAGGTCGACCACCGCACCCCGCGCGGCCCGCCGCAGCCCCGCGGCAAGGGCGGCGGCCACGTCGGCTGACGCCGTGTCGGCGGCCAGCAGGACGTCCGCGTAGTCGGTGATGCCGACGCCGAGCGGCAGCAGCACCGGCAGCGGGCGGTACGTGCGCAGCAGCGGGGCCGCGCCCACCAGGACGCCCTGGCGGTGCACCAGGACCACCCGGAGGCGGTCGCGGCGCGTGGCGTAGGACAGCCACCAGGAGTGCAGCCAGGCGTGGCTCTGGAAGGGCGTCGCCTGCGGGCAGCGCCGGTGCAGGTCTGTCCATTCGCCGGCGAGCGCGGCGAATTCCCGCGGGTCGCGGCACATGGTGACGGACAGGCCGGGGGCCAGGGCGGCGATCACACGGTTTCCCGGGCGGTGAGGGCGTGCGCCGGTGCCGGTACGGCCGCCGCGTCGTCCGCGTCCTCGCGCCGTAGCTCGGGCCGTACGAGCAGCGCGAGCGCGCCCAGCAGCCCGCCCGCGCTCGCGCCCACCGCCGCGGACAGGGCCGCGGACGGCGAGGCGGGGGAGGCGGGCGCGGACGCGGGCGAGAAGACGAGCAGCCGGACGCCGGTACTCGGCGCGCTGCGGTTGCCGGTCGCGGTGAGGGACTGGGCCACGGCGTTGGCGTAACGCGCCGCAGCGGACCCGCTCGACGCCGTACCGGTCACCGAGATCATCGGTGCGTCCGGCGACGTCTGCGCCTGTACGTGCCCGCGCAGGCTGTCGGCGGGCGTCCCGGCGGCGGCCTGCGCCCCCGCCAGCACCGCGGAGCCGGTCACCACCCGGCCGTACGCCTGCGCGAAGCCCAGCGCCGCCGGTGAGTCCGCCTGCTGCGGTACGACCATCACATAGCTGGTTGCGGCATATTGCGGTGCCGCTGCAAGGGCGTAGCCGAGGCCGCCGAGCAGTCCGACGCCGAGGCCCAACGGCAGCGGGATCCAGCGGGGTGCCTTCATGCGCGTGCTCATTTCTTCCGGGCGGACGCGAGGGCCGAGGCGTACAGGGCCATGACGCGGTCCGCGGTATGGGCGATGTGGTAGTGCTCGACGGCCGCCGCGACCGGCAGCCGTACGTGGCCCGCCCGGCGCTGCCGGCCGATCGCCGCGGCCAATTGCGCCAGGTCGCCGCCGATCCGGAGCGCGCCGGGCGCGTCCCGCGGCGGCAGGTCCTCGATCGCCGGACAGGCCGCGTACAGCACCGGCAGCCCGGCCGCCAGCGCCTCCACCACGGCCAGCCCGAAGGCCTCCTCGGGGCTCGGCGACACGAACAGGTCGGCTGCGGCCAGCACGGCGGGCACATCGGGTCCGCCGTCCGCGCCGCTCACCACCGCCACGCGGTCCGCCGTGCCGAGGCCCGCGGCAAGTCGCAGCAGGTTGCCGCGCTCCGGGCCCGTTCCCGTGAGCAGCAGACGCGTGCCGGGATTAGCGGCGGTCGCGCGGATGAGCAGGTCGAAGCGCTTTTCCGGCACAAGGCGGCCGACGCCGACGACGGCGTAGGCCGCGGGCGGCAGACCGAGGCGGTCGCGCGCCGTCGCGCGTACTGCGGCGTCGTAGCGGAAGCGCTCCGGGTCGATGCCGTTCGGCACCACCTGGATGCGGTCGTCCGCGACGCCCCAGGCGCGCAGCCGGTGCGCGACGGTCGCGGACACCGCGGCGGTGCCCGCGCCCATCCGCTCCGTCACGCGGTAGAGCGCCCGCGTGCCCGCGCTCAGCGGCCTGCCCTCGATCTGCGAGTCCCCGAGCGAATGCTCCGTCGCCACCACCGCCCGCACTCCCGCCAGGCGGGCGGCGACCCTGCCGTACACGCAGGCGCGGTAGAGGTGGGTGTGTACCAGGTCGAATCCCCCCGACCTGATCAGCGCCGCCAGCCGCGGCAATACGCTCAGGTCCCGGTTACCCGCCATGCCCAGGTGGGTGACCGCCGTGCCGTCCGACCTGATCCCGTCCGCGACGGGGCCGGGATTCGTCAGCGTCACGACGTGGCACGACGCCTTGTCGGGCGGCAGGTGCCGCAGCAGGAGCCGCAGTTGCTGTTCGGCTCCGCCGATGCCGAGGCCGGTGATGACGTGCACGATTTTCACCGGGCCTCACCGCTTGGGGGCTGCGGCGGTGCTGCCGCGCCGCCATGCGCCGCCCTGCGCGGCGCGGGGGCTTTTCCGGCCCGTGCCCGCTCGACGGTCCGTCGTGGCTGGTCGCGCAGTTCCCCGCGCCTCTCGGGGGCGATTGCGGTCTGTTTCCACGGGACGGTCCGTAGCGGTTGCGCGCGCAGTTCCCCGCGCCCCACGGGTGGGGGCTTTACCTGGTCACGTGGCGGTTTGGTGGGGCTGGGGGCGCCGCTCTTGGCGGCCCTCGCGAGGGTTTCGCCGTTGACATGGGTGTGGTCGAGCGGTGCGGGAGAGGGCGCCGTCCAGGGGCGCGGGGAACTGCGCGCGCAACCACGACGAACCGTTGGACGGCAGCGGGCAGCTGCCACCCCAGGGGTGTGGGGGACTGCGCGACCAGCCACGACGAACCGTCGGAAGGTCACCGGCCGGCACCCACCCCCACCGCGGCAGCGGCTACGCATAGAGCGCCCGCAACCTCCGCAAGGGCACGCGCCCCGCGGGAAAAGTGTGAAGCAGGCGCTTCACCCGCAGCCGCGCGGGCGAATCGCGGTCGCCGACATAGGTGCGGGGCATGGCGAAGGGCCCGGCGAGCGGCCCGGGCGCGACCCCGCAGGCGTAGCGGTAACCTGCCGCACGCACCGCGAGGACAGCGCGGGAGTCGACCGCACCGTACGGGTAGCAGAAGCCGTCCGGCGCCCGCCCGGTGACGTCGGTGAGCAGGGCCCGGCTGTCGGCGGCCTCGGCGGCGAGCCGACCCTCGTCGGCCGACGTGAGGTCGGTGTGGACGAGCCCGTGCGACCCCACCTCCATCCCGGCGGAGCCGACCGCACGGATGCCCTGGGCGGTGAGCAGCCGCTTGCTCGGCCCGTCCGCGTCCCACGCGTTGGTGCCGCCGAGCCGACCCGGCAGGACGAAGACGGTGGCGCGGTGGCCGTATTGGAGCAGCAATGGCACCGCGTTGGTGAGGAAGTCGGCGTACCCGTCGTCGAAGGTGAGCCCGACGAGCCCGCGTCCGCGGCCTTCCGCGCGGGCTCGCAGGAGTTCGTTGACGCCGACGCCGGTCAGCCCGTTCCGCCGCAGCCAGGCGAGTTGCGCGGCGAGCCGCCGCGGGCTGACGGTGACCAGGTACGGGTCGTCGCGGCAGTCTGCGACGGAGTGGTACATGAGCACCCAAGGCCAAGGCGCGGGTTCAGGCGGCATGAGGCAGGCTCCGTACGGGAGCGCCGACCGCGGCGGCCGCGGCGGCGAAGGCGAACGGGACGGTGAGGCAGCAGGCAGCCGCGACGAGCGCGGCGGGCCCGGGGAGCAGCCGGGCGGTGCACCACCCGGCACCGGTGGCCGCGACGCCGGCGAGCACGTACCGGGACACGGCCGCGACAAGGGCCGGCACGCGGACGGGGACGGCGCGGGTGGCCAGGCCGCGCAGCAGCAGTACGGCCGTGAGGCTGATGCCCGCGGCATTGCCGGCGGCGATGCCGTACGCACCCCATGCGGTGACGGCGGAGGCGTCCACCGCGACGGTGACGCCGAGGCCCGCGGCCATGGCGGCGACGGGGTACCAGGTGGGCCGGGCGGCCGAGAAGTACGGCCGGATGAGCGCCCCGACCAGGCTCTGGCCGAGCAGCCCGAGGGCGTAGACCCGCATGACGGAGGCGGTCGCGGCGGTGTCGGCGGCGTCGAAGGCGCCGCGCTGGAAGAGGGTGTGAACGATCTGCGGCGCGCAGGCGATCACATAGGCGGTGCCGAGCAGGACGACGAGGCACGCGAGGGTGAGGTCGCGCTCGACCCGCTGCCTGGCGCGTTCGCGGTCGCCCGCGGCGAGGGCGTGCGCGACGACGGGGAAGGTGACCGTGCAGACCATGAGCGACAGTGCCATCGGCAACTGCGCCACCTTCTGCGCGTAGTTGAGATGCGAGATCGCCCCGGCGGGCAGCCCGGCCGCGAAGAACCGCTCGACGAGCACCTGCGTCTGCCGCCCGACAGCGAACAGCACAACGGGCACGACCAGGCCGAGCCCCACCGAGACCCGCCCCGCCCCCGGCAGTGGGCGGGACGCAGGCGCGTCGTCGGCGGGGACGCGGACCATGGCGCCTCCATCCGCCATGGCGTCCGGCGGTGCGGGCACGGGCGGATCCCCGGCAGGAGAGCCGACCTCAGCGGTGGTGTCCGCCGCGTTGCTCTGCCGGGCGCAGGGCGGGGACGGCTCGCCTACGTAGACGCGGTCTGCAGCAGCCGGATCTACCACCGCTTCCGCCGCAGGTGAGGGCGCGGTCGGACTACTGCCGGGGACGTGGACCACGGCGACCCCGTCCGCCGGAGCCGGGCCTGCGCAAGGCGTCGGCCGACCACCGGCAGCACAGCCCGCGGTCCCGGAACCGCCCCTGCGGGCCGCAGGCAGGGCGCCAGGGGGCCGACCCGCGGGGCTCGGCCGGGGGGAGGTCACGAGGGCCGGACGGTCCGCGCCAGCGGAGGCCCGCGGGCGCAGTGCTCGGACGAAGGACGGCAGCTGGACCAGGACCATCAAGGCGCCGCCCACTGCCACTCCGGCCGCCGCGGCCTGGACGCCGAGACGGCCGTGCAGGGCGAGCAGCGTGGTGACGATGCCGACGTTGTAGGCGACGTAGACGGTCGCCGGGGGGAGGAAGCGGTGGTGGGCGCGGAGAGCTGCGCTGAGGTAGCCGGTCAGGCCGAAGGTGAAGACCGTGGCGGCGGTCAGCCGGGTGCAGGCGATGGCGAGGCGCGGGTCGGCGAGGCCCGGGGCGAGGAGGTGGACGACCAGGGGGGCCGCGGCAAGGAGGGCGGCGGTGGCCGCGGCGAGCAGGGCGGCGAGGCGCGGCAATGTGCCCCGGACCAGCGCGCCCGCGCCCCCCTTGGCCAGGGCCGCACTGAACGCCGGGACGAGCAGCAGCGCCATCGCGTCCTCGATGAGTACGGTCGCGGCCAGCTCCGGCACCGTCCAGGCGACGAGGAAGGCGTCGCTGCCCGCGCCCGCGCCGAAGAGCCGCGCGATGACCTGGTCGCGCACCAGTCCGAGCGCGGAGCCCGCGAGGCTCAGCCCCGCGGTCAGGGCGGCGGCCCGGGCCACGAAACCGCGCGGCGGTGCCGCATGCCGCGGCAGCGGCGGCAGGCGTACGAAATCGGTCACCGCGCGCCGCCGTCCTCCGTGTGCAGCGCCCACCACGCGGCCAGGCCGAGGAGCAGCGCGGTCAGTACGGTCGACGGGCCGCCGATGTCGGCGTAGAGGAAGTCGACGCACTGCCACAGCAGCAGCCCGACCGCCGCGATGCCGGGTCCCAGGCCCTGCCCGGTGGACGGCACCGCGCCACGCGGCGCGGTCGGACCGTCCGAGGACGGCCCGGTGCCTACCGCGCCGGGGGAGCCCCGCAGGACCGGCCTGCGGCGCTCCGCGCCGGCCCGCAGGCGGCGCAGGCCGAGCACGAGGAGGGCCGTCCAGCCGCCGGCCAGCAGGGTGCAGCCGAGCAGGCCCTGCTCGCTCAGCGCGAGCAGGTACATGTTGTGCGGGGAGAGCAGCGGCTCGCGCGTGAACGCCTGCCCGGCCCCCGCGGTGTCGCTCCCCGACGACAGTGCGAGGGCGGCGTGGCCGTCGCGTTCCGCGGGAAAGCGTTTGAGGCCGACGCCGGTGACGGGGTGTTCGCGCCACATGCCGACGGCGGCGGACCAGAGGGTGTAGCGGTCGGTGACGGAGGGGTCGGGGGAGTCGGTCACCTGGGTGATGCTGGCGGCGCGTTCGCCGATCATCTGGGACCCGACGCCGAGGCCGCCGACGATGACGACGGCGCTCGCGGCGAGTGCGGCCAGCACGCGCAGCGCCTGGCGGCGGCCCGCGAGCAGGATCATCGCGGTGCAGGCGACGGCGGTGGCGATCCACGTACCGCGGCTGAAGGACACCGCGAGCGGGACGACGAGCAGCGCGGCGCAGCCCATTGCCGCGGGCCGCAGCCAGCGTGGGTCACTTGCCGGCGGCGGCACGAGGGCGTAGCCGGCGGCGATCACCAGGCCGTACGCGACGACGGTTGCCATGCCCATCACGTCGGACGGGCCGAAGGTGCCGACCGCGCGGATGTCCTCGCCCATGTACGACGCGCCGGTCGCCGTCGCGTATTGCCACGTGCCGACCGCGCCCTGGACGAGGGCGAGCAGCACGATCGCGCCGGCGACGACGGTGAAGTCGCGGCGGTCCCGCAGCAGCAGGACCACGGCCGCGGGCACGGCCACGAAGACCTGCACATAGCGCAGGAATCCGGCCAGACCCGCGCCCGGGTCGAGGGAGGTCACGGCGGCCGCGGCGAAGCCGAGCGCGGGCGCGCCGAGCACGACGGCCGCGGCCGGGGTGAGCGGCCGGGAGCGCTCGCGAAGCAGCCGGACCGCGGCGGTCACCACGAGCACCGCGGAGGCCGCGTCGGCCGGGGTGACCTTGCCCGAGGCGCTGACGTCGCCGGTCGTGACGGGCGCGGCCAGCAGCAGGACGGTGGCCAGCGCCGGCAGCAGCGGGGCGTAGTGCCGCAGCCGGCGCAGGCGGAGGGTGAGCGGCGGGAGGGCCGCCGTCGCAAGGGCCATGGGCCGGTCAGCTCCCGCCGCAGCGGAACAGCGTGGCGGCGGTCCGCAGCAGGATCGATACGTCCTGCCACAGCGTCCAGCTGTCGATGTAGTGGTTGTCGAAGCGCGCCCGGTCGGCGATCGAGGTGTCGCCGCGCAGACCGTGCACCTGGGCGAGCCCGGTGATGCCGGCGGGCATCCGGTGCCGGTCGGCGTAGCCGGGCAGTGTCCGGCTGAACTGCGCGACGAAGTGCGGGCGTTCGGGGCGCGGGCCGACCAGGCTCATGTCGCCGCGCAGCACATTCCACAGCTGCGGCAGCTCGTCGAGCGAGGTGCGCCGCAGCAGGCGTCCCGCGCGGCTCATCCGCTGGTCGTGGGCGACGCTCCACCGCGTCGCCGACTCGTGCGCGTCGGCGGGGCGCAGCGTACGGAATTTCAGCAGCGTGAAGGTCCGCCCGTGCAGCCCGATCCGCTCCTGCCGGAAGAGCACCCCCGGGCCGTCCGCCAGCCGCACGGCGAGCGCGCACACGGCGAACACCGGCGCCAGGCACAGCAGGGCGGTGGCGGCCACAGCCGCGTCCAGGGCGCGCTTCACGCCGCGGGCAACGCGACCCGCGGTCGGCGGGTACGGATCGAGCCGGCGGCACGCGTGGCCCCACAGGTGGCCGGCCCCGTCGCCCTTGCCGCGCCCTTCCTCGCCGACCTGCCACAGCACGCAGCCCTGCGCGGCCAGCAGCCGCACGGTCGCGGCCGTCCGGGCGTCCAGCGTCGCGGGACCCGCGACGACGGCGTGCCGTACGGCGTTCTGGATCACCGCCCGGGTGACGTCGCCTGGCGACGGCAGAACGGGCAGCACCGGCGGCGGCATGTACTGCGGCGGTACGGGCCGGTCCCCGCGGGCGGGCGGTTCCGGGGGCGCGGGGCGCACGGGGGCCGGCGCCGCGAGGCCGACCGGGCGCATCCCGTACTCCGGGCGGGCGTGCAGGACCGCGGCGATCCAGGCCGCGGACGCCGCGTCGGCGCCGACGACGAGCGTCGAGGCGGGGCGCCTGCGGGCCATCCGGCGGCGCGACCGGTAGACCGCTGCCCGCAGCCCGCCCGCGACGGCCGCGGTCAGCGTCGCCGCGGCCGGCAGTTCCGCCCAGCCCGGCGCGCCCGGAGCGGCCACGACCGCGAGCACCACCCAGGCCAGGACCGTGCGCCAGGCCAGCCCGGGGAGTTCGGCGAAAGCTCCGGGAGCGAAGCCCGGCCGGTAGAGCCCTGCCCTGTGCTGCGTGACCAGCAGGCACCCGGCGACCACGCACCCGGCGAGCACCACGCGCGGCGCCGTGACCGCGGCTCCGACGACCGCTCCCGCGCAGTCCGCCGCCGCCAGCACTCCCCCGACCCGCTCCCGCACCGCCCGGCGCCGCGGCTGCCCTGCGCGGTGGTGAACCCGGGTGCCGTACGCGGGCGGGTCGCCGGCGGTGCCGGGCGCGTAAGCGCGAGGTCCGCTGTTCGCCGCCGCGTCCGTGCGGACCGCGGCCGTGGCGCCGGCCGGGCCGGGCCCGGACAGGCGCGGGCCGCCCGCCCGTTCGATGTCGGGGCGCGGCCGGTCGTGCGCCCGTGCGCCGTCCTGCCGGTTCGGTCCGTACGTCTGCGGTGCCGTCGCCCGTTCGGCGTCGGCGCCGGTCGGGTCGCAGGTGCGGGGGGCGGGGTCGGGCGTCACC
>NZ_JAJSYW010000148.1:0-17849 GCF_036815005.1 Streptomyces sp. IBSBF 2435
CCCCCCGGGTGCCGGCCGCCGACGTGCCGCTGCCGTCGCTCGCGGAGAGCGCCGCCCCCGCCGACCTGCTCGCCTCCCGGCTGAGCGAGTCCGCCCGCGAGGCCCTCGCCTTCGCGGTCGCCCTCGACGGCGAATGCCCGCACCCCTCGCACCTGCCCGCGCTGGTCGGCGACACCCACGGGGACGCCGCGCTCGGCGAGATGACCGCGGTCGGCCTCGCAGTCCCGGTCGCCGCGCACTACCGGCTCGCCGCCGGCGTCACCCAGCAGCTCGCCGCCGCCTTCACCGCCGAGGGCGAGCTGAGCGAGGTCCAGGCGCACACCGCCGCCCTGCACTACGCCTGGTGGACCGGGCACCCCTCGGTCACCGCGGCGCGCGCCGCCGCCGAGTCCGAGGCGATCATCGCGGCGATGGCCGCCTGCCGCGACAACGGCAATCCGACCGCCGCGGTCCTGCTGGCCCGAACCGTCGCCCCGGTGTTCGCCGCCGCCCTGCACTGGGGCGCCTGGGAGCGCGCGCTGCGGATCGGCCAGGAGGCCGCGCGGCTGTCCGGCGAGGTGGCTGAAGAGGCGTACTTCCACCACGAGTTGGGTGTGCTGGCGCTCTGCAACGGCACGATGGACCGGGCCAGGGCCGAGCTGGAGGCGTCCATCGCGCTGCGGGGCGCGCTCGCCGACCGCCAGGGCACGGTGGTCGGCCGCCGCACCCTCGCGCTGGTCGACGACGCCGATCCGGTGGCGCCCCTCGAACTCCTCCCGGCCGCGCCCGAGGACGAGCAGCCCACTGTCGTGGCGCCGCCGCTGGCCGTCATCCACCACCGGCCCGCCCCGGCCCACGCGGCGCCCTCGCCGGGCCCCAAGCGGCTCGCGGTCGTCGGTACCCGCCGCAACATGGTGGCGGCCGGCACGGGTGTCCTGCTGGCCGCGGTCCTGGGCACGATCGTCACGCTGGGCGCGACGTCGGGGGCCGGCGACGGGTCCGATCAGAAGAACCAGGTCAAGCCGCTGGAGTCGGCCCAGCCGGAGGCCCCGGAGGACACGTCGAGCACGTCCCCCGCCGCGTCGGCGTCCTCGGCGCCGGCTTCCTCCACGGTCCCGCCTCCGGCGAGCACGGCGCCGACGCAGTCGGCCACGGCGCCGGACGGCACGCAGGGCGGCACGGCCTCGACGCCGCCGCCCGCGACCTCCGGTCCGCCGCAGCACTCGACCGGCGGGGGCACGTCGTCCGGCGGCGGCACCTCGGGCGGTACGTCCGGTGGCACCAGCGGCGGTACGTCCGGTGGTGCGGCGGGTGGCCAGACCGGCGGTACGAGCGGCAGCCCGACCGGCGGCCCGAGCAACCCGACGGACACTCCGAGTGGCAGCCCGACCGACACCCCGACATCGCCGACGCCGAGCGTTACCGCGAGCGCCACGCTCTCGCAGCCCGTTCCCGCGTCGCCGTCGGCCACCGGCACTTCGGTAGCGCCGACGGACTCGCCGACCGACTCGGCGGCGACCAGCCCCGCCGACACCGGCACCGGTCTCGGCAGCGCGACGCCGACCACGGCGCCGTAGGGCGCGGGCCGGCGGCAGGCCCGGCGCGACGGCGGGGAGCCGTCACGCCGGGACCGCGGGTGAATCAGGTCGTACCCGTCGTACGGGTCGTGCGGCCGGTCAGCTCGCGCTGCAGGAGAAGGTCGGCCAGGTGGTGGAGCCGTTCTTCTGTATCGTCAGGCCCCAGTTGTTGCCACTGCCGTTGGGTTTGGCGACCAGCGTGTACTGGCTCGGGTAGTTGGCGCTGATGTTCCAGGTCGACATGACCACCTCAGGGGCGGGCATGCTCGCGGTCACGGTCCAGCTGCTGGAGCCGGAGACCGCGACGTTGAGGTTGTACCGGTCGCTCCACTGGTCGCCGGCCGTCACGTTCACCGTGCAACCCCCGCCGCCACCACCGGTGCCGCCGCCGTTCGTGCCGCCGCCATTGTTGCCACCGCCGTTGTTGCCACCACCGCTGCTGCTGCCCACGGTGATGTTGGAGCTGCCGCTGCTCTGGTAGCCCTCGGTGGCCAGGATCTGGTAGTTCGGGGTGCCGAGGTTCAGACCCGCCTGTGCCCACGCGTTGAAGAAGTTGGACACGGTGATGGTGCCGCCGGTGCGCTTCGCCTGACGGACCGCCCAGTACTGGTAGAAGGTCGCGGTGCCCTGGATGGACGGCTGGTTGACGCGCTGTGTCCGGTAAAGGTCGTACGTGCTGCCGTCGCTGTTGACCGAGCCCAGCCGTGAGGCGCCGGAACTCGGGTTGTAGTTGCCGTAGTTGTCGACGATGTAGTACTCGATGAGCGGGTTCGTGGTCCAGCCGTACAGCGACAGGTAGCAGTTGCCGTTGCAGTTCCACGAGCCCGAGTAGGTCACGGGTGAGGTATTGCCCGGGTTCCAGCCCTTGCCGGCCACGAAGTTGTTCACGTTGTTCCACTGCGTGCTGTACTGGCCGCCGGCGCCCATCGTCATCGAGGCCTGGCCGCTGTTCTGGCTCCAGAACGAGTAGAAGTACCCGTTGTTGGTGCCGGTGCTGTTCTGGGTGACGGTGGTGTCGGCGCTGGCGGTGCCGGGCATGACCAGGGCGGCCACGCCGACCAGCACGAGGGTGCAGATACCGCTGAGGAGCAGCCGGAACCGGCTGAAAACCGCGAGGCGTCCGCGTCCGCGGACCTCCGGCCGGGTGGGGGGATTGGTCATCTGTGTGCTTCCTCCTAGTAAGGCTGGCGGGGGTGCCAGGCTGCGCGCGCACGGCCCGCGCGGGCGTCCGGCGGCCGATCGCACACCAATGCCGCGCACCGCAGCAGGGGTTGGCCGCCCACCGACCGGTCGGCGACCGAGCGACCGGGCCACGAAGGTGCCCCGGACCGACAGTTGGTGCGCCTGTCGACGGCGACAGTGTTGAACCGCCCCGCCCCACTGTCAACACTTTCGCCGAGAATTCCGAAAGCGTCGCCACTCCCAAGGTCCCTGTGGGTCTGCGTCATCGCTGGTCACCGGCCACCCCTGGTCGACCGACCCTGCGACAGACTCATGAAGCCGCCATCCACGGCGCAGCCCTCACCCCGAGATTCTCGAAACTTTCGAACCTCTTCCGGTGGAAGCAGTCGAGGTGGGTGCACCCTCTCGGTGCTACGTCCCTCCGGCTGGCCTCAATCGCGAGCGCGACGGCCAGGCAGCCCGCAGCCCCGGGTGTCGATGTCGGTAGCCGTCACGCGGCGGAGGTGCCGTGACGCGCACGCGGCGAGCCCCGCGCCGCGGGTGGCCGTACCGGGCGCGGGGCGGGGAGGGCCGGGGGTCAGAAGAGGCGGAGTTTGTCGTCTTCGATGCCGCGCATCGCGTCGTAGTCGAGGACGACGCAGTCGATGCCCCGGTCGGTGGCCAGGACGCGGGCCTGGGGCTTGATCTCCTGGGCGGCGAAGACGCCCTTCACGGGCGCCAAGTGCGGGTCGCGGTTCAGGAGTTCGAGGTAGCGGGTGAGCTGCTCGACGCCGTCGATGTCGCCGCGCCGCTTCAGCTCGATGGCGACCGTGCCGCCGGCGGCGTTGCGGCAGAGGATGTCGACCGGGCCGATCGCGGTGGGGTATTCGCGGCGGATCAGGGTCCAGCCGTCGCCCAGCACCTCCATGCGGTCGGCGAGCAGCTCCTGCAGATGGGCCTCGACGCCGTCCTTGATCAGGCCGGGGTCGATGCCGAGTTCGTGCGAGGAGTCGTGCAGGACCTCTTCTATCGTGATGATCAGCTGCTCGCCCGCCTTGTTCACGACCGTCCAGACACCGTCGTCGCCCTCCTTGAGCGTGCAGGGCGGGGACATCCAGTTGAGCGGCTTGTAGGCACGGTCGTCGGCGTGCACGGACAGGCTGCCGTCGGCCTTGATCAGCAGCAGCCGGGTGGCGGACGGAAGGTGTGCGGACAGCCGGCCCGCGTAGTCGACGGAGCAGCGGGCGATCACGAGGCGCATGGTGGGCCACGCTACTGGACGCGGCCGGCGGTTCGCGATTCGGCCCCGTCGCGGCCGGGACTGTACGGGTTCGGCCGACTACGGGCAGCCGCCGGAACTTGGCCGGTTGTGGGTGCTCCCTCCTGGTGCCTTCCGCATTCCAACCATACGGTGAAGGCCGGAGGCCGCCGCGCTGGAGGCGCGGTCGCTGCTCCGGATCCCGTCCGTACGACCCCGTGCGCCTACGGGGTCACCGAGAGGAGAACCCATGTCGCTCGACGTCTCTCCGGCCCTCCTCGAACAGGCCGAGCGAGGCGAGGTCGACGAGCAGGAATTCGTCGACTGCGTCCGGACGTCCCTCCCTTACGCGTGGGAGCTGATCAGCTCATTGGTGGCACAACTCAAGGTCGATGGAGGGAACTTCGCGGACAACCAGGTGCCGCCGCCGAGCGAGAAGGACCGTGGCCAGCTGCTCCGCGCGCTGGCGAGCGATGCGATACGCGGTGCACTGCAGCGGCACTTCGGAGTGCGGCTGGCGTTCCAGAACTGCCACCGGGTGGCGGTCTTCCCGCTCGACCCGGCGGTCGGCGAGAGCTACCAGAAGTTCACTTCGGTCCGGTCGCAAGTGCTGAACCAGTCACCGGAGTTCCGGGACTGCTGACGTCTCCCGCGCCGCACGCGCGGGAGCCGTAGTCGATCAAGGCCGGCCGGCACAACGGGGCGTACTCCCGTGACGGGCCACGCACACGTGATCAGGCCAGTTCCGGGAGCACGTCACCGCCCAGACGTGCGACGTTCTGCAACGTCGCCGCGAGGTCGCCCGAGCCCTCCACCAGCAGTGCGAACCGGGTGATGCCGGTGATCTCCGCGGTCGCCGCGAGCCGGTCGGCGCACAGCCGCGGCGGGCCGACCGGGTGCAGGTCGCAGAGCAGTTCGGTGTACGCGTGCGGGTCGCGCATCGTCCGCGCGCGCCCGTCGACCGTACGGTGCGCCGCCAGGCCCTGCTGGAGCCAGCCGGGCATCGCCTTGAGCAGCGTCTCGACCGCGTCCGCGCGGGTGTCGGCGACCTGGGCCACCCCGGCGGAGACGTGCCCGGCCGCGGCGACCGCGTCGGGACTGTGGCCGGCTTCCAGCGCGTGCTGCCGCCACAGGGCCACCATCGCGGCCTTGTCCTGGTCACCGCAGTGCATGCCCAGCAGCATCGGCAGCCCCCGCTCGGCGGCCAGCCGTACGGTGCCGGGCGACGTGCACGCCACCACCACCGGCGGGCCGTCACCCGCGCCGGCCGAGTCCAGCTCGTCCGGCCGCGGCACCACCGGCACCTCGGGGAAGGAATACCGCGGCCCGCGCGCGCCCACCGAGGGCTCGCGCAGCCAGCGCAGCAGCAGGTCGAGGGACTCGGGGAAACCGTGCTCGTACGCGGCCCTGCCGCCGCCGAAGACCTCCAGGTCCACCCACGGGCCGCCGCGCCCCACCCCGAGGGTGAAGCGCCCGCCGGAGGCCAGGTGCAGCAGTGCCGCCTGCTCGCCCAGCGCCACCGGGTGCGCGGTCGGCAGCACGCTGACCGCGGTGCCGACGCCGATCCGCCGGGTCCTGCCGAGCAGCAGCCCGGCCAGGGTCACCGCCGACGGGCACACCCCGTACGGCACGAAATGGTGCTCGGCCAGCCAGACCGCGTCCAGCCCGGCCTCCTCCGCGGCCTCCGCCGTCGATATCGCCCGGTGCAGCGGCTCGGCCTGGCCCTGACCGGGGAACTGAGCCGCGAGTACGAACGTCCCAACGCGCATCGCCCACCCCTCCTTGCCCTCACTAACGCCTGGCACGTGCCAAAGGCACGGCCTTCTGCGGCGTTTTCATGATTTTCGGCAGTGGCGCGGCGGATGCGCCCGTTCGGGTACCCGCTCATGCGGCGCGTACCCTGGATGCCGTCCGCGAAGCCAGCAGAGCGCGAGGTGCACCCGTGTCGCCGCGACGTAACCACCCGCACGGCGCCCAGCGCCCCGCGGAGCGCAGCCAGGAGTCCGGGGTCGGCGGTTCCGGGACCGAGGAGTGGCAGGGCGAGGAGTGGGTGGTGCGGCCGGTCGCCGGTGCCGCGTCCACCAAGCACTACCGCTGCCCCGGCTGCGACCAGGAGATCCCGCCCGGCGTCGGGCACGTGGTGGCCTGGCGCGAATACGACGGCCTCGACGACCGCCGACACTGGCACCGGGCCTGCTGGAACGCCAAGGACCGCCGCACCAGCAGGGTGCAGCGGTCCCGTAACGCGCCCAGGTACTGAGCAGAGCCCAGGTACGGAGCGGAGCTGTCAGGCGTCGCGCTGCCTGAGCACCACGTAACCGCCGATGAGCGCCACCGCGACCCACACCGCCATGATGCCGATGCCGCCCCACGGCCCGTACGAGGTGTGATCGTCGTTCGACGGCACCACCTGCATGATCTTCTGGCCCGCCTGGTCGGGGAAGTAGCGCGCGACCGTCTTCACCTTCGGCACCGCCGACAGGATCGGCGAGACCAGGAAGAAGAACGGCATCAGGATGCCCAGCCCCAGCATCGGGCTGCGCAGCATCGCCGCCGCGCCCACGCACAGCAGCACCAGCAGCGTCATGTAGAGCCCGGCGCCGAAGACCGCGCGCAGCACCCCCGGATCGCCGATGTGCGCCTTGTGCGAGCCCAGCAGCGACTGGCCGAGGAAGAAGACGATGAAGCTGGTGGCCATGCCGACCACCAGCGCCAGCGCGCCCGCCACCGCGACCTTGCAGACGTAGAAGGAACCGCGCTGCGGCACCGCGGCCAGCGAGGTGCGGATCATTCCGGTGCTGTACTCGCTGGAGATGACCAGCACACCGAAGACGATCAGTGCGAGCTGGCCCAGCGACATGCCGAAGAAGCTGGTGTTGGTCGGGTCGAAGGTGGCCCGGTCGCCCTCCGACATCGAGTCCCAGTTGTTGTCGAACACCAGGCAGATCACCGCCCCGAGGGCGACGGTCACGATGAAGGCCAGGGCCAGCGTCCAGATGGTGGAGCGGACCGACCTGATCTTCGTCCACTCCGACTGGAGGACAGCGGTTGCGGCAGCCATGTCAACGCCCCTTTCCTGAGCCGGGGTTGCGCCACTGGGCGCCCCACTGCTGCCCGCCGCCGGACTGCGGCGGCCGCCCCGGCGGCTGGTCCTGCGGCGGCGGTGGCGCCGCCTGCGGCTGAGCGGGCGGCTGCCCGGGTGCGGCCGGCGCCTGCGGCAGCCCCTGCGCGGGCCCGCCCGGCGTCACCGCGCCGTGCGCGTGGTATTCGACCGACTCGGCGGTCAGCTGCATGAACGCTTCCTCCAACGACGCCCGCTGCGGGCTCAGTTCGTGCAGCACCAGCTGATGCCGCGCGGCGAGTTCGCCCAGCTCGGCGGCGTCCGTACCGTCGATCTCGAAGGCGCCGTCACCAGTGGTCAGCACCCGGTGCCCGGCCGCGGTCAGCACATCCTTGAACCGCTCGGGCTGGGGGCTGCGCAGCCGTACGTAGCTGCGGGAGTTCTTCTCGATGAAGTCCGCCATCGAGGTGTCGGCCAGCAGCCGCCCCCGGCCGATGACGATCAGATGCTCGGCGGTCAGCGCCATCTCGCTCATCAGATGGCTGGACACGAAGACGGTGCGGCCCTGCGCGGCCAGGCCCTTCATCAGGTTGCGGATCCAGTGGATGCCCTCCGGGTCGAGCCCGTTGACCGGCTCGTCGAACATCAGGATCTCCGGGTCGCCCAGCAGTGCCGCCGCGATGCCCAGCCGCTGGCCCATCCCCAGCGAGAACCCCTTGGAGCGCTTGCGCGCCACCGCGGTGAGCCCCACCGTCTCCAGCACCTCGTCGACCCGGTGGGTCGGAATGCGGTTGGACTGCGCGATGCACAGCAGATGGTTGTACGCGGTGCGCCCGCCGTGGATCGCCTTGGCGTCCAGCAGCGCCCCGATGTGCTTCAGCGGTTCGCTGAGCTGTGCGTAGTGCTTGCCGTCGATACGGACGTAGCCTCCGGTGGGCGAGTCCAGGCCGAGCAGCATCCGCATCGTGGTGGACTTGCCCGCGCCGTTCGGCCCGAGGAATCCGGTCACCACGCCGGGGCGCACGGTGAAGGTCAGATGGTCGACTGCGGTCTTGTCCCCGTACCGCTTGGTGAGCCCCTGCAACTCAATCATGGGGGCGAGGCTAGCAAGACGGCGCGGCACCCCCGCACGCGAGCGTGCGGGGGTGCCGGAAAAACGCCTGCCACGTGCTTCCGCTGAGGTCAGCGGGACTGCTGGGCCGGGACGCCGCGCGAGATCGGCTCGTCGTCGGGCGAGCCGGCCGCGGCGACGGCCGCACCGGTCAGCG
Organism: Streptomyces sp. IBSBF 2435; assembly: GCF_036815005.1. Taxonomy (NCBI): domain Bacteria; kingdom Bacillati; phylum Actinomycetota; class Actinomycetes; order Kitasatosporales; family Streptomycetaceae; genus Streptomyces; species Streptomyces sp. IBSBF 2435. The sequence goes on from NZ_JAJSYW010000148.1 coordinate 8,305, forward strand.
TGGCCAGCATCTCGCGCACGTTGGTCAGCTGCGCGTTGATGCTGTCGCGGCGGTTGGTGAGCGCCGCCAGCTCGCGCTCGGATTCGCTGCGGATCCGGTCGGCCTTCGCGTTCGCGTCCGCGACGATGTCCTCGGACTGGCGCTGCGCGGTCTCCACCGTCTGGCGGGCGCGGCGCTCGGCGTCCGTACGCAGCTTCTCCGCCTCAAGGCGAAGCTGCTCGGCGCGGTGCTCGATCTCCGCCAGGCGCTTCTCCGCCTTGGCCTGACGCGACGCCAGGTCGCGCTCGGACTGCTCGCGGCGCTTGGCCAGGTTGGTCTCGAAGTCCGCGGCGGCCTGGGCGGCCTTGGCGCGGGTCTCCTCGAAGAGCGCGTCGGCCTCCTCGCGCTTGGCCTGCGCGTCCTTCTGGGCGTCGGTGCGCAGCTGCGTCGCGTCGCCCTTCGCCTTGTCGACGATCCGGGCGCCCTCGTCCTCGGCCTTGGACTTGCGGTCGGCGGCGAAGGCCTCCGCGTCGTTGCGCACCTGGGCGGCGGCCGAGTCGGCCAGCTCGCGATGCTGCTCGGCGGCACGGCGGGCCTCCTCACGCAGGTCCTTGGCCTCTTCCTCGGCCAGCCGGAGGATCTTCTCCACCCGGGCGCCGAGACCGGCGTAGGAGGGCTCGGAGTCGTTCACCTGAGCCGCGGCGTTCTGGGTTTCGAGGTGCAGTTCCTCGATGCGCTTCTCCAGCGCGGTGATCCGTGTCAGCGCGCTGTCTCGGTCGGCGACGAGCTTGGTGATGCGGTCGTCCACCTGTCCGCGGTCGTATCCGCGACGCACGAGCTCGAAGCCGAAGGGGGAGGAAGTGTCGCTCATGAGGTTCCTGTCGATGATTCAGACCGGTGAGGTGATAGAGGGAATCCTAGGGGGCTCAGCGGCGTGTCACCGAGCCATTGCGCATTCGGCATGGAGAATGACCGCTCAATCGAGTGGCGCATCGTCGTTGCGCTTGCCGCCCGTTCGGGCGGAACCGGCGGCAGCTCCCGCGGAGACCGTACTCTTCGTTGATTTGGCTGCGCCACCCGGTGCTTCGAACGATTCCAGCGCTTCCAGCACGTCCTGGACGCGGCCGATCTCCGCATTGATGTCCTCGCGCCTGCGGACCAGGATGTCCAGTTCGCGCCGCCCTTCGGTCACGATCCGGTCGGCCTCGGCGCGCGCCTCCGCCTTGACGCGCTCGGCCTCCCGCTCCGCCTCGGTCTTGTTCTGCTCGGCCTCCTTGAGCAGGTTCTCGACCTTCTTCACCGCCGCGATACGGACCTTGCTCGCCTCCGAAGTGGCGGTGGACTTGATCTCGGCGGCCTTCTGCTCGGCCTCGCGCAACTGCTCGGACGCGGCGGCCACCAGCTTGTCGACCCGCTCGCCGACCACCCGCATCGCCTCGGCGGCCTCCTTGCGGGAGCGGTCGTGCAGCTCCTCCACCTCGGACTCCACCCGGCGCCGCAGCTCGTCGGTGCGCTCCCTGATCGTGGTGGCGTCCCTGCGGGCCTCGCCGAGCAGCGTATCGGCGTCGGTGCGGGCCCGCTCCACCATGCCGTTGCCCTCGGCGGTGGCCTCGTTGACCAGCCGCTCGGCCTCGCCGCGGGCGGCGCCGACCATCGTGTCGGCCTGCTCCTCCGCGGCCTGGGCGACCCGGCGGGCCTCCGCCTGCGCCTTGCCGACCAGCTCGTCGGCCTGCTCGGCCGCCTCGCTGCGGCGCTTGTTGGCCGCCTGCCTGGCCTCGTCCAGTATCCGCTGCGACGCGGTGCGCGACTCCTCGGCGTCCCGCTCGGCGCCCTCCAGCGCCTGCCTGGCCAGGGTGCCCAGCCGGTCGGCCTCCTCGCGGGCCTTGCCGACCAGCAGGTCGGCCTGGCTCGCGGCATCCGTCCGCATCCGGTTGGCGTCGTCGCGGGCCTCGGACCGCAGCCGGTCGGCCTCCTCGATCGCCTCGTTGACCGTACGGTCGGCGAGCGACTTGGCGGCCTCGGTCTCCTCCTTGGCCACGCTGCGCATCCGGGCCACGTCCTGACCGGCCCGCTCCCGCTCGGAGTTGGCGTCCGCGTGCAGCCGGTCCGCCTCGCCCCGCGCCTCGGCGCGCACCCGCTCGGCCGCGTGCTCGGCCGCCGAACGCAGCCCGGCGATCTCCTGCTCGGCCTCCTGGTGCAGATGCCCGACCGCGTCGCGTACCTGCTGGGCGGTCGCCTCGGCGCCCGCCACCAGCTCGCCGGCCCGCTGCTCGGCCTCGGCCGCCAGCCGGTCGGCCTCCGCCGCCGCGTCCTCGACCCGCTTGCGGGCCGCCGCGAGCAGCTCCTCGCTCTCCCTGCGGGCCTGCGCCCGCTCCTGCTCGGCCTCGCCGCGCGCGGTGGCCAGCAGCTCCTCCGCCGCCCTGCGCCGCCGCGCCGCCTCCTCCTGGGCGGCGGCCAGCGCTTCCGCGGCCTCCACCCCGAGGCGCTCCGCCGCGGCGGCCGCCTCGGCGCGCACCCGGTCGGCGGTCTCCTGCGCCGAGGTCAGCCGCTGCTCGGCCTCCGCCGCCGCTTCCGCCTGCACCCGCAGTGCGACGTTCTCGCCCTCCGCGCGGGTCTGCGCCGCGTCCGCCGCCGCCTCGTCGCGCAGCCGTACGGCCTCCGCCTCGGCCTGCTCCTGGAGCGTACGGATCCGCTCGGCGGTCTCCTGGCGCAGCCGGTCGGCCTCCTCGGCCGCCTCCGCGCGGATCCGGTCCGCCTCGGTGGCGGCGTCCCGCAGGTTCTGCTCGGCGGCGCCGACCCGGGCCTCAGCCTCCTCGCGCAGCCGGGCCAGATCGGCCTCGGCCTCCTCGCGCAGCCGGGCCACGGCCGTGTCGGCCTCGGCCCGCAGCTCGGCGCCGGCCTGCTCGGCGGCCTCCTTGACCGCCGCGCCCTGCCGCTCGGCCTCGGCCCGCAGCTCGTCGGCCTCCGCGCGGGCGGCCCGCAGTGCCTCCTCGGCCTTGGCGTTCAGCGCCGAGGCGCGCTCGACGGAGTCGGTACGCATCCGCTCGGCGTCGGCGGACGCGCTCTGCCGCTGCTCGTCGCCGTCGGCCTTGGCCTTGGCCAGCAGCTCCTCGGCCTTGCTCGCGGCCTCCTCGATCTGCTGCACCGCCTCGCGGCGGGCCTCGCCGCGGATGCGCTCGCTCTCGGCGACCGCGTCGGCCCGCAGCTGCTCGGCCTCGCCGCGCAGCCGCCTGGCCTCCTCCTGCTGCTCGACGGTCCTGGCGCGGTATTCCGCGGTGTCGTCCTGCGCGGCGCCCCGCAGCTCCTGCGCGGAGGCCTCCGCCTCGCTGCGCAGGCGCTCGGCCTCGGCCTCCGCCTCGCCGCGGATCCGCTCGGCCTCCTCGCCGGCCGACCTGGTGGTGGAGCGCGCGTCCTCCGAGGCCTTGGTCAGGATCTCCTCGGCGGAGCGGGCGGCCTGCGCCAGCTGGGCCGCGGCGTCCTCGGCCGCGGCGGCCCTGGCCGCCTCCTGCGCCTCGGTGCGGATCCGCTCGGCCTCGGCGCGGGCGTCGGCGACGGTCTGCTCGGCCTCCGCCTTGGCGGCCTCCGCCTCCTTGGTCGCCTCGTTGACCATCCGGGCGATCTCGGCCCTGGCGGTACGGGTGCGCTGCTCGTTCTCCGTCTCGGCGGCCGCCAGGCGCTTGGCGGCGCCGGCGGCGGCCTCCTCGCGCAGCCGCTCGGCCTCCGCGGTGGCCGTACGCAGCGCCTCGTCGGCCTCCCGGACCCGCTCCTCGGCCAGCCGGGACAGCTCGGTGGCCCGGATCCTGGCCTCGTCGGACTCGCTGCGGGTGGACGTCCGCAGCTGCTCGGCCTCGGTGGTCGCCTCCTGGGCCTGCGCCGAGGCGGCGTTCAGCAGCCGCTCGGCGTCCGTGCGGGCCCTGCGCAGCAGCTGCTCGGCCTCCGCGCGGGCCGCCTGGGCGTCGGCGGTCAGCCGGTCCCTGGTCTGCTCGGCGACCCGGGTGGCCTCGGCGCGGGCGGCGGCCAGCGCCGCCTCCGACTCGGCCCTGGTCTCGTCCAGCAGCCGGCGGGCCTGCGACTCGCTGCGGGCCCGCAGCTGCTCGGCCCACGCCACGTTCTCGTTGACGTGCGACTCGACGTTGGCCCTGCGGTCGGCCAGCTCCTCGTCCAGCTGGCGGCGCCTGGCGATGGCCTCGGCGTGCCACTCGGCCTCGAAGCGCGACTGGTGCTCGGCCTGCTCCTGGAGCAGCCGCTGGGTCTGCGCCCTGGCCTCGCGCAGCTCCCGCTCGGCGTCGGTGCGCAGCTGGTCGGCCTGGATCTGGGCATTGCGCAGCAGCTGGTCGGCCTGGTGCCCGATGTTGTCGTAGGCAGGGCGGGACGCCAGCATGCGCCGCGCCTCGTGCAGCTTGGCGCGCAGCACCTCGACCTGGTATCCGAGGTCGTCGGCGTGGTCGACCGCTTTGCCCCGCTCGGTACGAAGCCGGTCCATCTCGGCTTCGAGCTGAGAGAGGTGGTCGTCAGCTTGGTAGCTGTCGTTGCCCCGCACTCCGCGGTCCCATCGGTCTCCTGGCGTTCTCACCCGCCAACCGGGTGAGATTCTCCGTGACCCTGTTTGAATCCAGGGCCGTAAGAAGAATGGTGTCAGATCAACGGCGCGGAGCGGGAGCGTACCCAGAGCCCACCCCGGTCGGCCCGGTCACTCTACCGGGCAGGACGGGGTCCGGGTCAGTGGTCCTGAGGGTCCTGATCGCCTTCTGCCGGGCTCGCGGCGGCGGTCACCAGTTCGGTGAGCACCCCGTGGCAGTCCTTGGGGTGCAGGAATGTGATCCTGGAGCCCATCGAGCCGTGCCGCGGCTCGGGGTCGAGAACCCGGACGCCCTTGCCGCGGATCTCCGCCGCGTCGGCGTCCACATCGGCGGTGCCGAAGGCGATGTGGTGGACCCCTTCGCCGTTCTTGGCCAGCCATTTGCCGACCGGGGAGTCCTCGCGGATGGGTTCGAGCAGCTGGAGGTAGGAGGCGCCGCCGTCGGAGGTCCCGTTGATCCGCAGCATCGCCTCGCGCACGCCCTGCTCCTCGTTGACCTCGCGGTGGGCCACCTCGAAGCCGTACGTGGCACGGTAGAACTCAACGGTCGCGTCGAGGTCGAAACAGGCGATCCCGATGTGGTCGATGCGCGTCAGCATGGAGCCAGTGCACCGCAGCGGCGGTGATTACGCAACGTGCGCGCCATCACACGCTTCGCCGGGTGACGTGGCCTGTACCCGCCAGTACATTGACGCTAACCCTCGTTAACCTCCTCTCTTCAGCCGAAGGGGCCGCACCATGACCAACAGGACGCGTTCGGTGATCGTCGCGGGTGCCCGCACCCCGATGGGCAGACTGCTCGGCAGCCTGCGCGGCTTCTCCGGGGCCGACCTCGGCGGCTTCGCGATCAAGGCCGCGCTGGAGCGGGCCGGCATCGGCGGCGACCAGGTGCAGTACGTGATCATGGGCCAGGTGCTGCAGGCCGGCGCCGGCCAGATCCCCGCCCGCCAGGCCGCCGTCAAGGCCGGCATCCCGCTGTCGGTGCCCGCCCTCACCGTCAACAAGGTGTGCCTGTCGGGCCTGGACGCCATCGCGCTCGCCGACCAGCTGATCAGGGCCGGCGAGTTCGACATCGTGGTGGCCGGCGGCCAGGAGTCCATGACCAACGCCCCGCACCTGCTGCCGGGCTCCCGGTCCGGCTTCAAGTACGGCGCCATCGAGATGCTCGACTCGATGGCCCACGACGGCCTCACCGACGCCTACGAGAACATCGCGATGGGCGAGTCCACCGAGAAGCACAACACCCGGCTCGGCATCGAGCGCGCCCCGCAGGACGCCTTCGGCGCCCTGTCCCACCAGCGCGCCGCCGCCGCCCAGAAGAACGGCCTGTTCGACGCCGAGATCACCCCGGTCGAGGTCGCCCAGCGCAAGGGCGACCCGGTCGTCTTCAGCCAGGACGAGGGGATCCGCCCGGAGACCACCGCGGAGTCCCTGTCCCGGCTGCGCCCCGCCTTCGCCGCGGACGGCACGATCACCGCGGGCACCGCCTCGCAGATCTCCGACGGCGCCGCGGCCGTGGTGGTCATGAGCCGCGCCAAGGCCGAGGAGCTGGGCCTGCCGTGGATCGCCGAGATCGGCGCGCACGGCAATGTCGCGGGCCCCGACAACTCGCTCCAGTCCCAGCCCTCGAACGCCATCGCCCACGCCTTGGGCAAGGAGGGCCTGACGGTCGCCGACCTCGACCTCATCGAGATCAACGAGGCCTTCGCGGCCGTCGCCGTGCAGTCCATGAAGGACCTGGGCGTGACACCCGAAAAGGTGAACGTGAACGGCGGCGCGATCGCCCTGGGCCATCCCATCGGGATGTCGGGAGCCCGTATCGTTCTGCACCTGGCCCTGGAGCTGGGCCGCCGCGGCGGCGGCACCGGCGCCGCCGCGCTCTGCGGTGGCGGCGGCCAGGGCGACGCGCTGATCCTGCACGTGCCGGCGGCCTGACCGGCGGCGGGACCGGCCGGCCGCGGCGCTGACCGGCCGCGGCTGTGACTGACCGCCGGACCGGCTGACGACGGAACCGGCTGACGACGGAGGACTGCGGGGATGGTGGACGTCCGCTCACTGGTCGAGCAGGCCCGGGAGGGCAGGCCGCGGGCCGTGGCCCGGCTGATCTCACTGGTCGAGGGGGCGTCCCCGCAGCTGCGCGAGGTGATGGCCGCGCTCGCGCCGCTGACCGGCGGCGCGTACGTGGTCGGCCTCACCGGCTCGCCCGGCGTCGGCAAGTCCACTTCCACCTCGGCCCTGGTCACCGCCTACCGCAAGGCGGGCCGCCGGGTCGGAGTGCTGGCGGTCGACCCGTCCTCGCCCTTCTCCGGCGGCGCCCTGCTCGGCGACCGGGTGCGCATGTCGGAGCACGCCTCCGACCCGGGCGTCTACATCCGCTCCATGGCGACCCGGGGCCACCTCGGCGGCCTCGCCTGGGCCGCCCCGCAGGCCATCCGGGTGCTGGACGCGGCCGGCTGCGAGGTGATCCTGGTCGAGACGGTCGGGGTCGGGCAGTCCGAGGTCGAGATCGCGGCCCAGGCCGACACCTCGGTGGTGCTGCTGGCCCCCGGCATGGGCGACGGCATCCAGGCCGCGAAGGCCGGCATCCTGGAGATCGGCGACATCTACGTCGTCAACAAGGCCGACCGCGACGGCGCCGACGCCACCGCCCGCGAGCTGAACCACATGCTGGGCCTGGGCGAGTCCCGCGGCCCTGGCGACTGGCGCCCGCCCATCGTCAAGACGGTGGCCGCCCGCGGCGAGGGCATCGACGAGGTCGTGCAGGCGCTGGACAGGCACCGCGCCTGGACGGAGGAGCACGGCGTCCTCACCGAGCGCCGCCGCACCCGCGCGGCCCACGAGATCGAGACGATCGCGCTGACCGCGCTGCGCGCCCGTATCGGCAGCCTGCACGGCGACCAGCGCCTGTCGGCGCTCGCCGCCCGCGTGACCGAGGGCGCCCTCGACCCGTACGCGGCGGCCGACGAGCTGATCGCGGGCGTGACCGGGGCGTAGCCGCACGGCGGCCGGGCGGTCCCCCGCCGCGTGACGCGGCGGGGGACCTGGCGGGACGTCCGGTGAGATGTCAGGCGGGGGACCTGGCGGAACGTCCGGCGGGAGACCTGGCGGGTGACCTGTGGGTCAGCCCAGGCTCCACTGCTGGTTCGCGCCGCTGTTGCAGTTCCACAGCTCCAGCGCCGTGCCGTTGACGTTGCCCGCGGGCTTGTCGCCGCCGGTCACGTCGAGGCACAGGCCCGACTGGACGCCGGTGACAGTGCCGCCGGGGTTCAGCCGCCACTGCTGATTGGCCCCGCCGTTGCAGGTCCACAGCTCGACCTTGGTGCCGGCCGCGGTCTGGTTGTTGTACGCGTCCAGGCACTGGGTGCCGCCGTACAGCCGCAGTTCACCGGCGGCGGTGAGGGTCACCGCCTGGTTGGTGCCGCCGTTGCAGTCCCAGATGTCGATGGCCGTGCCCGGGGTGGTCGCGCCGCCCGCGGCGTCCAGGCAGCGGTGGGAGGAGGCGCTGATCAGCGGGTGCGTGGTGCCCGTGCTGCTGCCGCTGCCCGCCGAGACCCGGTACATGACGGTGCCGTGGGCCGGCACCGAGGCCGAGATGCTGCCGCCGGTGCTGCTGAGGGCCTTCGTCCAGAGGTTGGCGAGCCGGTAGGACGACGCCGACGCCATGCCGACCGCGGCGGCGCTCGTGCTGACCGTGGCGGCGGACCCGTTCTCATTGGTGAGGGTCACCGCGCGGTCGCCGTTGGACAGCTGCTTGGACATCACGACCAGGCCGCCGGAGGACGAGACCACGGTGCCCTGCTTGCCCAGCGGGTCCTGGTCGACGGCGATCACGTCGGTGTTCTGCAGGATCGCCATGGTCGCCGGGGTCGCGCTGCGGATGTCGCTGCCGATCAGCAGCGGCGCGGCCATCTGCGCCCACAGGCTGAAGTGGGTGCGGTATTCGGTGTCGTTCATGCCGCCGTTGCCGACCTCCAGCATGTCCGGGTCGTTCCACGCGCCCGGCTTGGCGTACTGCGCCAGCGCCTGGTTCTGGTGCGCGTTGCCGATCATGCTCGACCAGTTGTCGCTGATGTCACCCGTCGTACGCCACGAGTTGCCGATCGCAGGCGCCCAGTTCCACGGCTGGTTGGAGCCCCACTCGCAGATGCTGTAGAGGATCGGCCGCCCGGTGGCCTTGAGCGCGTCGCCCATCGCCTTGTACCGCTGCTGGGCGTCGACGCCGGTGTTGTTGCAGTTGTCGTACTTGAGGTAGTCCACGCCCCACGACGCCCACAGGTTCGCGTCCTGCTGCTCGTGCCCGAGCCCGCCGGGGAAGCCCGCGCTGTTGCAGGTCTTGGTCCCCGCGCTCGAATAGAGCCCGAATTTCAGGCCCTTGGCGTGGACGTAGTCGGCGACGGCCTTGATCCCGTCGGGGAAGCGCGCGGGGTCGGCGACCAGGTTGCCCGACCCGTCCCTGCTGGGCAGCGCCCAGCAGTCGTCGAGGTTGACGTACGTGTACCCGGCGGCCTTCAGGCCCGAGGAGACGAACAGGTCGGCGATGCCCTTGACCATCGCCTCGTTGAACTGCGACCCGCAGCCGGTGGTGTTCCAGTTGTTGAACCCCATCTGCGGGGTACGCGCCAGGCCGTTGTCCACGGCCGAGGCGCCGGCGGCGGTGACCACCTGCGCGGAGACCGCCACGGTCGCGGCCACGGCCACGGTGCCCGCCCCGGCACCGGTGGCCAGCAGCCCGAACGAGGCGACGGACGCGCCGAGTCGTTGTCTGATCATGTGTGATCTCTGGGACATGTGCGGCTCCAATGAAGGGGGAAAGGCGCAGAAGCCAACGGGATCAAACGAAAGCAGTCACATGACACCGGCCACGCGTGCGCATGTCAATCCCTCCGGCACTCCGAGCCCCACCCCCGCCCACCCGGCCCCCCGCGCGCGGGGGGGCGCCACAAAAGCTTGGGCGGCCCCCATACCCGCCCTGGGCCCCCACCCCCAG
>NZ_JAJSYW010000149.1:0-18813 GCF_036815005.1 Streptomyces sp. IBSBF 2435
ACGACCTGATCCCAGCAAGAGCCCCACCCATGACAACTCCAACGACCGACTTGCCCACCCGTCACGGCAAACACCGTTGCAGTATTAGAGCGCGTTTGAGATCGGCTCAGGGAGCTGGTCGTAGGGGTTTGGGGCCGGGGCGGGTGGCGGGTCGTCCGCGGGTGAGGCGGCGGAGTATCACGTCGGTCATGGCCCAGCGGATCATGGTTTCTGCGTGGGCGGGTTTGCGCTCGTAGTCGCAGGCCAGGCGGCGGCGCATGGTGATCCAGGCGAAGGTCCGCTCGACCGCCCACCGCTTGGGCTGGACCTGGAAGCCGCGCTGTCCGGGCTGTTTGCGGACAATGTCCACCTCGCGGCGCAAGGTGTCGGCTGCCCAGGTGACGAGGCGGCCGGCGAAGCCCTGGTCCGCCCAGAACTTCAGCACGGTGGGGTGGTCCAGGCGGGTCCACAGCAGCGGTCGTTTCCCGCCGTCGCGGTCCTGGACACTCGCGGCGACGACATGGACGGCCAGGAGCAGGCCGAGGGTGTCGGTGACGATGAACCGTTTGCGGCCCCTGGTCTTCTTGCCCGCATCGAAGCCGCTGGTCGAGGCGGGAACGCTGTCGGCGGCCCTCACCGACTGCGAGTCGATCAGTGCCGCCGTTGGCTCCGGTGCCCGGCCCTCGGCCAGGCGAACCTTCACCCGCAGCGCATCGTGGATCCTCTCCACCGTGCCGTCGTCGTGCCACCAGGTGAAGTACCAGTACACAGTCGGCCACGGCGGGAAGTCGTTGGGCAGGTAACGCCACTGGCAGCCCGTCCGGGCTATGTACAAGATCACGTCCACGATCTGCCGACGCGGGTGCTTCTCCCGCCGCCCGCCCCTCGAACCCGTACGCGGCGAAGGCAGCAACGGCTCGACCAGGGCCCACTGTTCATCGGTCAGATCGGACGGATAACCCCGCCTCGCACCACTCACACCCAGCCCAACGATCCACCCGAACAGCCGACACGCCAGATCTCAAACGCGCTCTTACACCGTCCTGAACAGCCTGGCGTACCCGTACCCGTACCCGTGGCCGCAGCCTGCGGCCTCGCACAGGAACAGCAATCAGCCCACAGCGAGCAACGCACGACGCAGCCAGAGTAGGAAATGAGACAAAAGCGGTCGTCGGAGGGAGGGAGCGGCTGCCATGCTGATCGAGTGGATGAAGCAGAAGACCGATTGAGCCTCCCGCGGCCCCGTTGGTCGAGTCATGAGATAGCCGTCTGGGGCGGGGCCCGCGAAGATGATCTGGCCATTGCGCATGGCTACCTGAAGGTTGCCGAGATCGCTGCACGGCACTGGATCGCCCGCGGGCCGAACGACTATCTGCCCATCCCGATCCTCTACAACTATCGGCACAGCATTGAGCTGTCGCTGAAGTGGCTAATTCGGACGGCAGCACGCTGCGCGCTTCGGAATGGCTACTGCGGTGCCGAAGAGCTGAGTCCGGCAAAACTAGATGAGCGACTGCGTACGCACAACATCAGGAAGCTGGCAGACTGCCTCAATCGCTACCTTGCGCTGCTGGATCTACCCACGTCTGAACAGCGGATCGACCCGGAGTCGTGGAAGCAGCTAAACTGGCTGGACAGTGAGGATGCGACCGGAGAGACCTTCCGTTATGCGGTGGTCGGTCACGGCCCGAAAAGTGCGCAGGCCCGTCCCATGCAACAGAACGTGAACTTCTACGAGCAGGTAAACGAACTGCATAAACTCGCTCACTTGCTGTGCGGCGGCTACACCTCACACTTGGGCGTCTACGAGAACTATCAGATGGAGTTTATCGAAGAGATGCGCGCCGCAGGGTACTGAAACGCTCCCGACTATCGCGTCGAGGATCGTTGCCCAACCTCGTCCTTCTGCAGGGGTTTTCGCCCTCGCACGACGTGATCTCGACTCTTCGCCGACCCGCCGACGATCTCATCGTCGTTTGACGTCTGCCGTCTCGCCCGGCGCGACGGTGGGACCTCAGTGGGCTACGGACGAATTAACGGCCACCCTCGCTGTCTTGTTCGGTTTCGGGGCGACCGAGATCGACTGGCGCGTAGCCGATCCATCTGCGCCTGCTTCTCCGCGTCGCTATGCGACGACGTTCGACCGAAAGGCTCCTCGGCATACTGCGAGGTCCGCCCCTACCCTGGGCGGCTACAACAGAGGGAGCCGATGGGGCGAGCGGTTGGCAGCTACCGCGGCGGTCGATCCCGAGCATAGGGGATGGCATGAGACGGCACGTTCGCTCCGCCCGCCAGGGCTGACGAAAGCATCACCGGTGGCGACAGCCGTCGCATGCCGGCTATTCGAATAAGCATGTCTTTGCCGAGGTCTCCCCTCAACAATCAGCTCACCAGCGTGCTGATCCCGGGGACTTCAGCCGCCGCCGGACGCCGAGGCGTCCCGACGCCAGCCCGGACAAGCTGCCGTTCGGCATGACACCAGCCTCCCGCCTGCCCCTGGACGGGTCCGTCTCGTCGAACAGGGCCGCGCCTCCACAGACACCGGACGCCCCGATCCAGTGATCCTGCCACCGCAGTGGACATCGCCTCCCAGCCGAAATGCCCACGGCGCGGCCACCGCCGCGGAGTCGCTCAGCGGCGCACCGTGAGGGCCGCCAGACCCGCTGGTCCGCCGAAGGCGATCGCCGGGTCGGTGGTCCCCGGCATGCCGCCGTCAGGCAGGGCGCAGAGGGAAGTGAGGGGCGTGCCGGTGACCACCCGCATGAGCTCTTCCCCGGTCCACGGGTTCCAGAGGCGCACGGTGGTGTCGCTCAGGCCCGCAGTGGCGAGGAGCGGCTGCGGCATGGTGGAGGTGGGTGGCAGAAGGCCGATGGCGGAGACCGGGCCGTGGTGCCCCTCGAGTACGGGGTACGCCTCTGTCCGGGGAGCGTCCGGGGACCAGAGTCGGACGCAGCCGTCGCTGCCGCCGGTGACCAGTAGTGAACTGCCGTCCTCCGCGGGGCAGACTGCGAGCGAATGGACGGGGCCCGTGCGGCCGGGCAGGCGCAGGTGCGACGGCGCACCGACGCGGCTGAACCTCACGGTACGGCCGCTGGAGAAGGCCACGAGCGGGCCAGTCTCGGCCGGCAGAGCCGCGAGGGCGCGCACGGCCGCGTCCCCGCGGAGGGGCTCCCAGCGCTGCTCGCCGCTGGCGAGGTCATGGAAGCAGATGCTTCCAGCGCTCGTGCCGCTGACCAGGACGACATCGTCGGTACCGGGGAGGGAGAGCGTGACGAGAGAACGCACGCTCGCCGCCTGCCAACGCTGGTCCACCGGAGGGGACTGCCAACCGCGCTGCTCGTCCCAGCGGCCGATCAGGCCGTTCTTCAGGCCGATCACGACGGACGCCGACCCGTCTGGCCAGACGTGGGTGGCCAGGGCGGTCAACGTGTCGCAGTGCCATTCGGCGGGCCACGTCAGCTGCTGGGGATGCCGCCGCGTACGGCGCAGCTGCCCCCTCGCCGCCGACCGGATGCTGACGGCACCGGAACGGGCGGGCGTCAGCAGGCTGGGGCCGTCGTTCGATCCGGGGAGCACTGCTAGGAGGGAGCCGTCTCCCAACGTCTCCAGGTCGAGTTCCAGCTCCGACGTGCGCCCGGCGGGGTTCCAGATCCGGACCGTCCGGTCCAACGATGCGGACACCACGAAGGGCATCGGCTCTCCTGAATCGACCGTGATGGCAGCTTTGACCCTTCCCGTGTGGTCGGGCGGGGATGTGTAAACCTCTTCCCCCGTGGCCGGATCCCAGAGGCTCACGGGCCCCCCGTCAGCGCCGCCGAGCGCCAGCAGTGTTCCGAAAACCGGATGGGGGTAGGGCCCGAGTGAGGCCGCCGACCGCGGGATGCGCACTGCCTTGTTCTCCTCGCCGGTGAGCGCGTCGTAGATGCGCACGCTGCGCGTCGTGCTTGAAGCCGCGGCGAGCCGGGGCCGGCCCTGCTGGTCGAAGTACAGAGCGAGCGCGACCACTCCTCGGCCTTGCCCGTGCACCACGGTGACGACGTCGAGCGATTCAGCGTCGAAGAGCTCCACCGTGCTGTTCTTGCCGCCCGCGGCGAGCAGCGTCCTACCTGAGGGGAGCTGCAACGTTGCCAACGCCTTGACCGAGGGACCCATCACACCGTCGAGGGGGCTGAGAGACAGGACCAGTCCCTCCTCGTCGAAGGGATCACGGGTGATCAGCCCCGCGTCGGTTCCGACAGCCAGCCGGACTCGTCCGGTCCTGGTCCTGAAGGCGGCGAGGGCGGACACGGCTCCTGTTACAGGGAGCCGGGTCGCGTCGCCGCTCTGCGGGTCGTAGATCCAGACGCCGTGGGCGGTGCCCACCGCGAGCAAGGGGCTCTCCGCGGGGGTGGTCAGCACGGCCAGAGCGCGTACGTACGGGGCCGGCCGGAAGGGCAGGCCGAACTCCGTTCCCGTGCGCGGGTCCCACAGGCGCACCTCACCACCTTGGTCGCCCGCCGCAACTAGCGCGCTCCCGTCCGGAAGGGTGAAAGACACCAGCGAGGCGAGGGGGGTCGACGTACGAGCCAGGAGGTTGTCGGGCACCCGCAGTTGGTTCCACCGGGGTGTGACGTGGGAGCGGTAGCCGGGTAGGGGCTGTGTCGCGACCATGTTCCCAGCGGCACCACGCCCGACAGCCGTGCCCAGGAGAGACAGGCACAGGCTGTCCGCCCGAGCCGCTGCTCCTGCATCTCCAAGGAACGCTTCGATACGGGCCCAGGCGGCGAGGACTGCGGCACCAGTGCGGAAGTCGGCGGGGAGCCCGAGGGCTGCCCGGACCGTGCCGCTCGTCTCCCATGGCAGGAATCGCCAGGGGACATGCAGGTCGTCGACCAACCCGGCGGCGGCGACGTGCGCGATGAGGTGGCGTCGTAGGTACGGGTGCGGGGGCTGGTCCGGCGCCGGGGGGAGCAGCTCTCCGAAAGCCCATACGAGTTGTGCGTGCGTGGCGGTTATCGAGATCTCGGGGAAACGCTCCGCCGGGTCCGTGTCCGGGAGACCGAGTAGGAACTGTGGTGAGTACCGGAGGGTTTCGCTGATCCGTTCGTGGATCGGCCGGTACACGGTCCGCTCGTCCTCGACCGCGGTGGTCAGGTAGCCGTTGAGACGGCTGGCCATCACTTGGCGGATGGCCGCGTCCGGGTCGGCCACGGGGGTCAGGCATAGCGCCCGCACCGCGGCGGGCCAGATGTCGGCCCAGGGTAGTCCCGCCCCCTGCCCGAAGGCGGACGTCCGCAACACGGTCATAAGGTGTTCGGCCGGGGTGTCGTGCCATCGGGCTACCTCACCGAGGTCCTCGCGGAGGAGCGCCTCGGTCCCCTCGCGCAGGGTCCGGCGCCACCAAGCGTCATCGGGGCTCGGCAGGACACGCATCGAGCGAAGTCGCTCGGCGGTGATCCGGGCGTCCAGGAAGGAGGGGGACACCTCTTCGGCGACCGCAGCGGCCAGCGAGCGGTGCTGGTATAGGAGCTGGGGCTGGGCGGGGTCCAGCGCCGGGAGGTCCGGCTGCCTTTCCTCGGTGTCGCCTTGGCCGTCGTACTGAGCCTGGAGCAGCGCGCGGACGTACGCGGCGATGTCGCCCCTGGTCGCCTCGATGTCGTCCGTGCGGATCGGGTCCCCGGAGTGAGTGGCCCGGATGAGGAGCCCGAGCAGGTCGGTGGAAGGGGCCGTGGGGGTCGAGGTGGAGGGGCGCCGCGCTTCGCCCTCAGCGACCGTCGTGTATCTCCTGGGGCTGCGGACGCCCAGAAGCAGCCGGACCGCGGGACGTCCATCCGTATCCATGCGCAGTTGGGTGAGGGGGCGGAGCAGGTCGGTGATGACGCGTGTCGGGTTTCTGGCCTCGTCGATGCCGTCGACAACGAGGGTCAGGGGCCGTCCCCGCAGCAGGGCGAGCTCCCCTACGAGCTTGCACAGCGCCACCACTGGGCCCTCGTCCAGGGGCTTCGATGGCGCTCTGGATGCCGTCCGGGTGCGTGCCGTACTCGCCGTGGCGAAGACGCTCGGGGAGCCGCCGAGCGCCTCGTACAGGGTCTGGGCGAGTTCGTCCGGTTCGGAGTTGCGGGCGAGCACGGCCGCGTCCACCGACCCCACCGGGACGTCGAGTTCCTCGGGGATGTCGGCGATGAGCGGACCGTAGTGCAGGTTCGCGCGGAATCGGGCGTCGCTGAGGGTCACCATGCGGGCCAGGAGGGCGGATTTCCCCGAGCCAGCCTCGCCGGTGACGATGAGTACGTTCTCGGGACCGACCAGGAACGCGAGCACCCGCTTGACCAGTTCGGTGCGCCCGGTGAAGTACCAGCCGGGGCCGCCGGCTCCCGGCAGACCGGCGGCGCGCGAGATCCAGTACGTGTCCAGCTCGGTCCGGGTCCACCCGACCTGGCTGAGGGAGGCACCGAGTACGGGTTCGACGGCCGTGTAGCCGGGGTTCGGAAGGCAGGGGCTCGGCTGTTGGTGCGCCCTCTGGACAGTGGCGGATGGGGTCGGCCAGATCTCGTGGACGTCGGCCATGGTGTTCGCGTCAAACACCGCGCCGACGATGCCCTTCCAGTCCTGCCAGCTGAGGTGGGACCCGGCATAGCCGTTGGCCCGGTCCGCGCAGTGCTCGTGAGCGGCCCGGAGTAGATTGGTGAACTGACCGAGCCGGGGCCTGCTCTCGTCGTTCCCGGCCGCGAGTACGACGAGCGAGCCGAGCGAGCGGCGCCCCTCTCGGAGCGCCTTCAGGTTGGCCTTGAGCTCGGTTTCGAGCCGGCCGGAGAAACAGGAGTCGACCATCACCAGAACGTGCGTGGCCCGGGAGTCCAACACGGTCGCGATCAGTTCGGCGGTCGGGAAGGCAGTGCTGAGCGGCCGGTCCTCGTAGGAGTCGGGCAAACGCAGGAAGTGCTGCGGGGAGTTGGCGGGGGCCAGACCGTGGCCGGTGACGTAGACGACGAGGGCTTCGTCGTCGTCTACATCGGCGAGTTCCTCGTTCAGGAGGAACTCCCGCAGGTCCCTCAGATCACGGAGCTGCTTGGGCCGGGCGGGGGCGAAGCGGCGCCCGTCATCGAGGCTGGGATCGGCCCACCAGCCCTCCACAACGGTCACCTGCGCCGAGACGCCCGCGCTGAACTCCTGCTGCTGTACCGGGGTCCCGTCGTCGTACTCGGTGACGGCTATAACGAGGAGGCGACGGGCGTACGTGCCGGGCACCGGGTCGCGCGTCATGGCCGGCCGCCCGCCACTGCGCGGGCAACCGGCTCGCTGCGGAGGTAGCGCACGGCGCTGTGGGGGTCGCCCACGCCGTTGCGGACCGCGGCATCGACCAGCCCCGGCGCCACACGGCACAGCCCCGCGCCGCCGGTCACCACGTCGTCCGGGTCGTAAACGTTGATCCACCGAACGTGGCCGGGCAGGCGCAGGTGGTCGCCGTCCTCGATCTTCATGAGCCGCCGCACCGAGGGGATACCCAGCGGGGAACCACAGGTGATGAGGGTGTGGACAGCGGGCCCGGTGGCATCTCCGGGTGTCCGACCCGCGGCTTCGTCCTCGTAACGGAACAGGTCGTAGGCAATGACGCTGCCGAGGGAATGGCCGATGACCACGGAGGTGGTCTGGGTGACGTAATCCCGGACGAATGCGCGGACCTTGACGGCCAGGTCCGGCTCCGTCAGATAGAAGCGAACTTCCCGCATCCGCTGGACAAAGAACTGCCCGCCGCCGCCGGGGAAGCGGTGGTCATAGGCCATCAGCAGTCGGGTGATCCGGGTCGGCCAGAGCTTCGGCGGGCCCAGTCCGGCCAGCGGCTGTTCCTCGGCGTAGGCCAGGTCCTGCGGCCCGACGACGTCACTGAGAGCCTCCGCTACGAACTGTTCCTCCGCCGGAGTCATCCACGCGCCGTAGGGATCTTCCTGCGGGCCCAACCGGTCCGTAGCCCTGGCGAGCAGGGAAGTCCAGTGCGGCGTGAGGAGCGGGGGCGGTCGGTCGGGCCGGTCCGTGAACTCCTTGATGCCGCGCCCGAGGGCCTTCCCCCAGTCCCGGGTCAACTGCTCCTCCGAGGTCCTGGACTGTCCGATCCCGTGCACCCCGACGATCTCCGCTGCCCGCATCCGCTCCCCACTCCGCCCGGCCCGTTCCGTGCCGCCATCCATCCGCCGTTACGGGCGACCGTCGACCATCGGCACACGGTCCGGGTTTCCGGGTCGTCGGCCGGATCATGATTGTGCTGTATGTGGACAGGACTTGTCGCTCGATCGGCCGGACTCCCGAAAGACCCTCGCCGAGAGCATGGCCGAGTCAGCAGGGTGCTCGAAAACATCCTCGCCCGCCAAGTTGTCCTCCAAGAAGAGCAGCCGGCGCGCCCTGGCGGCGTTCCTGAGGTGCCGGGGAATTGGTGACGACTGACGGCGACATGCGGGGTTCGGGACTGCTCGAAGGACTCACACCAGCTCGGGTTTGCAGAGCTGGCAGGAAAGCTTCTGCGCGGAGAGCGTACGTACCTGATGGGCGGTCAAGAGATCCGGGAGTCGGTCCCACCTGGCCTCCCCACCATGGTCGGCGTCCTCCGGCTGGAATTCCTCGAGCCGGGCCAAAGCCTTGTCGGGGCTGTTGAGGGTGTGGCAGTCCCAGCGGTGCAGCCGGTTGCGGGCCTGGCCGAGCGTGTACGTCGCGCCTGCCTCAAGTTCACGTTTCAACCGGGCGATGTCCTGCTCGCCCTTCGCCCGCTCGCTGCGCAGGCCCTGGCAGGCCAAGCACAGGCCGCTGGGGCGGTCGAAGCAGGAGAAGCGTCCGCAGTCCGAGCACGGAGCGCACCCGTCGGGTGTCTGCGGGGGGACCAAGGGCATGGGATGGGGGATCACCGTCCGGCCGTGCCAGGTGACCAGGCCGGCGGCGGCCAATTCGTCGAGATGATGCTGAAGTCCTTCGGATCTGTCGATACCGGCAAGGATCCCGAGGTCGCCCATACTGATCGGGGTCTCCGCAGTAGCGAGCAGAACCACGTACAGCAGGCGGCCGGCCGGGCTGATACCGGAGTCCAGGAGCGTGTCGCGGTGGAGGGTGATGACGGGCAACCGCCCTGCATGGTTGGGCACTTACTCCTCCAGGGTGTGGCATCCGAATCTATCCGACGGGCCTGCTCGCGCTGGCGTGGTCGGTGACGATCTGGGGGCGACGGCTGCTACCCCCTGGTGCCGCGTTCGCCACCGATGTCCCCATTCACAGCGGCGATGTTGGAGGACGGGGCAGACATCCTGGGGAGGGACCTACGTGGCCGTGCTGGTGTCGCGGCCTCGATATAGCCGAGTTGCGGCCCCTGTGGGTGCGAGATGCGGTCCGCCGGAACCTTCAAGTGGTCCAGCCAACCCCTGCCGTTCCCTGGATGCCGTCAGCGCAATCTCGACGATGCCGTGTCCCTTTTCGATCGGATCTGCCAGTGGGCCTATCGCAGAGCCGCGAAGAGTCATGCGGAGTCCGGCCATGTCAACCAGTTGGTGTGCGCGGATCGGTGACGCACGAGCTATCGGTGCGGCAAGATCACGGCATGGACGAGGAGATCGACGCTGAGGTGAGGGCAGCGGTGCGGCTGGCCGGTCGGCGCGAGGGCTTGGTGGACAACCACATGTATCGCCCCGGCCCCGACTTCGGCCCTCGGTCCGCGTCGTTTCGGCTGCAGCTGTTCACCGCGTCCGGGCTGCGCCCGGTCGCTGTTGCCACCCAGACCGTTGACGAGAGCCCAAGCCTGACCAACGCCGCTGAGCGCTACGCCGAGGCAGTCTGGGAGCAGCACTGCCCCCGCGAGCCCGAACCCCCGCTGTGGGTACAACGGCAGCTGTCGGCCGACCGTCCGCCCGCCCACGGGGACGAGCAATGGCAATTGGTCACCTTCGCCGACGCCGAGCCCTTCGAGCTCCACATACCGCGGTGGCACACCCTGACCGACGACCAACTAGACCAACTGGTCGGCTCTCCTGTCGACCCCGGTCGTGGCGCCGGATACGTGCCCCGGCCAGCCGAGCCGGAGCCCGAACTGTACTTCGAGGTCTGGCCGGTGAGTCGACTGCCCCGTCCCGAACCGTTCCGGGAACCCCGGTGCATGCCTGGCGGCCCCCCGCAGTGGAGGCGCCTGCTGCACTCAGCGCTACCCACGGGCTGGACCGCCTGCTGCTGGTACCACGGCGGAGACTGGCACGCCGTCACCTCCCCCGCGCTCACCGTCCTGGACCTGGCACACCGCGAGGATGTCCCCGCCGAGGCGATGGCTGACTACGCAGACCAGTACGCCCGGGCTGAGGGCGCGACCGTCTGGCAGCGCCAGGCACTGGCAAGCCTGTTCAGCCTGGCCAACGCGATCCAGCCCGGCGCTGAAGGCCACTACATCAACGGGCAGCACCGCGCCCAGGCGATGATGGATGCCGAAGTCCCCCGCACCGTAGTCCTCATCCATCACTGACCCTGATCGCCGGCCGGGAGCGCCCAGCGACCGCCCGCAGTGTGCGAGTCGGTGTAGGAGCCGTTGATACTGCTGTCCGCGCTGCCAGAGCCACCTGGCTTGCTCAGCCGAACCTGCGCGCCCGGCGCCGGTGGTTGCGCCTCGTCGGCGAACGTGGCCAGCGCCCGGGCCGGATCCTGTTCGCCGACTCCGCCCAGACAGGCCAGCAGTTCCCGGCCGACCAGGTTCAGCAGCACCTCGGCAGCATCGCGCGGTCGGGAATCAGCCTCAGATCCACCACGGCAGCAGCGCTGCCGGGTCCCACCGTCGGCATCACCACGCCGATGGCCGCAGTCGCCGCCCCGCCCAACCCGATCCTGTTCACCACGCATGGAGCGCCGCCCGGAACGGCCATGGCCGCCACGTTCCACCCATCCGCCTTCGCCGCCCTCACCCGCTGGTACGGGCCGCCCGCATCCGCGCTGACCACTCACACCCTCGCCAGCGGCGTGGCCACCGCCTTCGCACCGCTGACCGACGTGCTGGCCGGGCATCTGGGATGGCGGGGCACCTACACCGCGCGCCGCGATCCTGGCCGCCGTCACCATCCCCGCCCACGCCCTCGGCCTGCGGGCCCGGTGGCCGGCGGCGCCACCCGGTCCTGGCAGGAGCGCGACCGGTCGCGACGCCGTCGCCCGCAGCAGGCCCATCCTGCTGCTCGGCGCCGCACTGACCCTCTCGGGCTTCGCCCTCTACGCCGTCGTCATCGGCCTGGTCCCCCTGCTCACCTACCGCGGGGCAAGTACCACCACCGCGGCACGGGCCCTCGGCCTCGGCCAGACCCTCGGCTACACCCTCTACACCACCCTCGCCCGCCGGACTCGCACCGTCCTGCGCACCGCCGCGCTCATCGCCGCAGGCGCAGCCAGCACCGCTCTGCTCACCGCCGTCCCCGGCCCGATCCCCCTGCTGATAGCCTCGCCATGCTCGCCGGCACGGTCCGTGGCAACCTCACCCTCCTGCAGGCCACAGCCATCACCGGCCGCTGGGGCACCGCCCGCTACGGCCGCCTGTCCGGCCTGCTCGCCGCCCCCGTCACCGGAACCGCCCTCGCAGGCCCACTCGGCGGCTACCCCCAGCTCTTCACCTTCCTCGCGGTGATCTCCGCCATCGGTGCCGTCCTCGCCTGCGGCACAAGGGCTCCCGAGAAAATGTGACCCGGGCGCAGGCGCAGGAGGCGCTCAGCCGCCCAGGGACATGTAGGTGGCCAATCGTCAGTGACGCAGTAGGCGCGAACTGTCAGTAGGGCACGGCAGACTGGATCCGTGACGACATCCGACGTCCGGGGACTGGAGCGGCTCGAACACGCAGTCCTGGACGACAACATCCCGTTGGCTACTGCCCTCCGGCAGTGCTTGATGCTGGCAGGGTATGCGCAGCATCGTCAGCTGCGAGGCTGGGCATTGAAGGAACTGGAAGGATATCCGGCAGCCGATGAGCTTCCCCCCTACCGCCAGGTGCCGGCCGCGCTAGAAATCGAGGCCGACCTCTACCTGCCAGGTCAGATCGTGCGGGGCAACACCCAACGGATCAGCTCGGGACAGCTCCCTCGCCCAGCCCGCGACCGCGGAATCGGAGAGAGCGCACCGATCCGGCAGGGCGTAAAGGAACTCGAGGCGCTGGTGGCCCTCGGCAACAGGACGCTGCGCCTCAGCCCGCCCGGCTCGGCTGAGTACGCCCTGCTGATGACGCAGGAACAACACCAGCTAGGAAACGATGCCTCCACCATCACGTCGCTGCACTGGGACGTCTCCGTAGCCAGCATCGCCGGAGTCCTCGATCACATCAGAACCCACCTGACGCAGTTTGTTGCAGAAGTGAGAGCGTCCATGCCCGCCGGTCAGCAGAACCCCAATCCGAGCCAGATCGAGTCGGCCGCACAACAGGCCCTCAACATCACCGGAGGTGACGGCTCCACGTTCCACATCGTCGCCCCGACCGCGAAGGCAGACCGCGGAGCCACCGCTAGCGCCAACGTCAACGAACCCACGCCACCGACTCCGCAGCCCTGGTGGCACCGCACCTCGGTCATCTGGAGCGCTGTCGCAGCAGTCGCGGCCGTCGCGGCCGTGATTGCCACGGTGGTCGTGTCAAAGTGAGGTTCCGCCGAGGCCGCCTCGACCGGATGGAGGACGATGTCCTCGATGAGAACCGCCGGTTGGCCCCTATCCTGCGCCAGGTCATCGCCTTGGGAGGCCAGGCCCACTCCCAACCGCTGAGGACCTGGGCACTACGGGAGCTCCAGGGCTACGAAGGCACGGATGTGCCGATCCCCGACTACCGGAGGATCCCGGCACCTTTGGTGATGGACGGTCTCACCGCCAGATTCAAGTTCCGGGAACAACCGGTCAGCTCCTTCGACCTGCCCGACTTCGCCCGCGACAGCCTGGGCGACGGAATCCGGTTCGGGAAGACCATCGGCCAGATCGAGTCGCTGATCGCCGGACGACCAGGCGACAGCGTGCGGATCGCTCCGCCCATGGCTGCCGAACTCGCCGTGTTCATGAGTCAGAACTCCCACCGGCAGGTGCTCCGGCTGTACTGGATGGTGGACCCCTCAGCCCTGGAAGGCATCCTGGACCAGGTGCGGACCCGACTCGTCCAGCTGGTCGGCGAGCTCCGGGCAGCTATGCCACACGGCCAGAAGGACCCGACACCCGACCAGGTGGCACAAGCCGTACAGAGCATCAACATCACCACGGGTGACAATTCCTCTGTCACCGTCACCGCACCGATAGCAGTCGCCTATCGCCGCGGGGTAGCGCGTGCCGAAGCCAGCAGCGAAGAGCCTGCAACCGGTCGTTAGCAAGAGGTGACACCGGTCCTTGTGGTCGCTGGGCACCCCGGCGGCGAGCCTTCCTGCGCACCGCGGTGTTCACGCCGCGGAACCGGCTGGTCCGCGACCACGACCACGCGAATCATTACGTCTTCCGCCGGCGCAGCGTTCCACAGCACACGCGATGAGCCGCCCAGGTCCCTTTCAGCGTTACAGTCCGACCAAGATCGCAGCCTTCCGACACTGTCCGCACAGGCGCCGCAACCCATCCGGCTGCTCGCGTACTGGCGACGGCACAGCGCGACGGGCCGTACGATGCGGACGGGGTTCTCCCGGGATCCCGGGTAGGTATCCAGCAGAGCGACATTTCGACAGCCGAGCCGCGGAAGGGTGACAGGCGTATGACAGCGAACGCCGAACACCTGAAGGCTCTGGTCAGTGCCCACGCCGAGGCCGACGACGACCGCTTCTACAGTGTGGCCCTGCAGGTGGCGGCGAAATCCGCCCGGCAGGGACAGGGCAAGTTTGCTGTGGAACTGCGGGAGCTGGTCGAGTCCGCAAGGCAGCACCAGAACGCGGCCGGCGCAGGCCGAGGCCCCACGCCCGTGGTCCAGCCACGCGGGGAGCTTTCCAGTCTGCTGACGGCCGGATATCCGGACGCGCATCTGGACGACATGACGCTCGATGGCGAGCTGCGGGCGTCACTCGATCGGGTGCTGCACGAGCAGCGGCAGCGTGCGCGGCTGGAGCGGTTCGGTTTCACGCCGGTTCATCGGATCCTGTTGTCGGGCCCTCCCGGCACCGGCAAGAGCATGACCGCCGCAGCACTGGCCGGCGAGCTGAAGCTGCCCCTGTTCACCATCCGGCTGGACGGGCTCATCAGCCGGTTCATGGGCGAGACGGCAACAAAACTGCGCCTGGTCTTCGACGCTGTCGCACAGACACGGGCCGTCTATCTGTTCGACGAGTTCGACGCCCTGGGGGCGGAGCGGACTGCGGGCAACGATGTCGGCGAGGCCCGTCGGATCTTGAACTCCTTCCTGCTGTTCCTCGACGAAGCACCGTCGGAGAGTCTGGTCGTGGCCGGCACCAACCACCACCAGCTCCTGGATCGGGCTCTGTTCCGCCGCTTCGACGTGATCGCAACCTATGGTCCCCCCACACCGGAACAAGCGGTGCAGGTTATGCGCAGAAGGCTGGCCGGAATGGATACCGGCACACTACGGTGGGACGCCGTGACAGAAAGTACATCCGGGCTCAGTCATGCCGAGCTGGTCAAGGCCGCCGAATCCGCAGCCAAATGCGCCATTCTCGCCGGGCGGGACACCGTGGACGAAGCACTTCTCCTGGAGGCGCTGACCGAGCGGCACGCGTCTCACCATGCCTGAGACCGCAGCCCCGGGTAACCCCACTCCTCACCTGGTCGTCCCGTGGCAGGCCCGCACCCTCACTCCACGCCCCGAACCGTCCGGCGGGAGCGGACCCGCCCTGACGGACCGCACGGACCGGGCCGGTCACGCTGCCGGACTGGTGGATGGCCTGCAGACCGCCGGACAGGAAGCCGCCCAGCTTGCCCGGGCAACACCGGACGCCTATCAGCCCGACGGGTTCGCGATCCGCGTGGAGGCCGCACGGGACAAGTCACTGACGCTGGACAAGTTCGACGGCTCCGGATTGACGCTGCTCAGCAGCCACCCCCAGACCGACGACGCCTCCCAGGACGTTGTGGTCTGGGTGCCCTTCAACAAAGTTTCCTCGTTTACGGAGCGGATCACCGCTTTCACCCAGGACACCGACAGCGGTAACCCACAGCAGGCCGCACTGGTGGCCAACATGGAGCAGATCCACAGGGCACTCCTGGGGCACCTCTGGCAGGAGAAGGGGGAGCTTCCGTCCCTGGACGGGACGAGGTGGTGGGAGCTGTGGTTCGACCCACGGATCTCGCCCACCGACCCGGTGGCCATCCTGCGCGCCCTTGCCGAGGAGCGGCACTGGCAGGTCGGCGACCGGGCCATACGGGTCGGTGAACGACTCGTCGCCCATGTCGCCACGACCGGCCGGCAACTCACGGCGCTGCTGGCGACAAACGCCTGTCCAGCCGAGATCCGCACACCGACGTTCGCCGAGGGCCTCTACTACGTCGACCAGACCTTCCGCACCGGCCTCGTCGCCGACCTCACCAGGCGTGTCGAACCGGCCGGCCCGCATGCGCCGGCCGTCTGCGTTCTGGACACAGGGGTCGCCCAGGAGCACACCCTCCTCAAACCCTCGCTTCACGAGCGGGCCTACTCCGTCGTGCCCGGAACGACGCCGGCCGACCGCGCCGGGCACGGTACCCAGATGGCCGGCCTGGCACTGTTCGGCGACCTTGCCTCGGCGCTGGAATCGCAAGGTCCGGTGGTACTCGGACACGGCCTGGAATCGGTGAAGATCCTTCACGAGAGCCGGGCCCCGGCCGCACTCCCCCGCACCTTCGCCGAGACGACCGCGAACGCGGTTGCCACGGCTGAGATCGGAAACGGCGGGCGCGCACCGTCGGGCCGGGTCTTCTCGATGGCCGTCACACGGCAATCCGGTGACGGCGTGAACGGCACCGACGGCACACCGACCCTGTGGTCGGCCACCCTCGACGCCTTGGCCGCAGGCACAGATGTTGCCGTCCACGATGACCGCATCGAACTGATCGGTGCGCCCGACCCCGCCGCGTCAAGGCTGATTATTGTAAGTGCCGGCAACATACGCGGGCCCCTGCCCCGCGACATGCGCTCCGAGAACGGTGAGCTGGACCCGCTCCAGCTATCCGATCTCTCCCGTATCGAAGAGCCCGCGCACGCGCACAACGTACTGACCGTCGGCGCCTACACCGACCTCGACGCCATCCCTGACGGGCCGATGTTCGAGGGGTTCCGTCCCCTGGTCGCGCCCGGTGGCCTGTCGCCGTTCAGCAGAACCTCGGTAGCGCTGACCGACGCAGCCGTGACCAAGCCCGACATCGTCCTGGAAGGCGGCAACCTACTCGTCGCCCCGGACGGGAGCGTCCTGGACGAGCACGACCTCCTCAGTGTCGCCACAACCCATCACGACCCCGCCCGCCAGCTGACCTGGACGAACGCCACCAGTGCCGCCACCGCCCAAGCATCTGCCCTTGCCGCACTGGCCATGCGCACCTACCCCGGCCTTCGGCCTGAGACGATCCGGGCACTGCTCGTCCACGAGGCCCAGTGGACACCTGCCATGGTCGACCAGGGCCTGTTCAAGCCCACCGGTACTCCCAAGCACACCAAGGGCACCCTGATGCGGCAGGTGATCCGCCGCTACGGCTGGGGCGTGCCCACCGCCGAGCGGATCATGAGCAGCGCCTCCAACGCCGTCACGATGATCGTCGAGAACTCCCTGGTGCCGTTCAAACGTGGCCCGGGTAGCCAGGTCAAGCTGGCGGAACTCAAACTCCACGAACTGCCCTGGCCGCTGGAGCAGCTCCGCGACCTGGCCGAGACGACAGTCAACCTCCGCGTCACGCTCGCCTACATGATCGAGCCCAACCCCGGACGCCGCGGCATGCTCGGCCGATACAGTTACGCATCCCACGGCCTGAAATTCGCGATCAAGGGCCCCACCGAGTCAGGGGACGCCTTCCGGAGCCGACTCGCCGAACAAGCCGAGCACGAATCCGACGGCACCGGCAACCCCAAGGCGTTCGAGTCCAATTCCCGCTGGCTGGTCGGCCCCAAATTCCGGAACCTCGGATCACTGCACGCCGACGTCTGGCGCGGGTCAGCCGCGGAACTCGCAGACTGCGGCGTGCTCGCGGTCTACCCGGTGGGCGGCTGGTGGAAGGCGAACAAGCGCGCCGACCGCATCGGTCGCCCCGTCCACTACGCACTCCTGATCTCCTTGCGGACCCCGGACACGACCACCGACCTCTACACCCCCATCGCCACGCAGCTCGGCGTGCCGGTGACGGTCACACCCTCCGCACAAAGCGACATCACCGACGGCATCCCCATCCAGCTGGAATTCGGCTGATGGAATCGGGAGAAGCGTCCCGCAGCGTCCATCCGAAGGTTCATCGACCGCCCGCTCCGGACACCGCGCCTAATGCTGCCGGTGAGGACCGACACGATCACCGGCCGGGCTACTCGTGCGCATAATCCGGCTCGTTCGGCAGGTCGTAGGCGGTCAACAGGTCCTCTATGCGCTGGTTCGTGAGGGACTGCCGGTCGTAGAGGCATTTGGCGTAGCGGGTGAGGAGTACTTCGACGCTGTTGCCGGCGCGTTGGGCGACTTCGGCGGGGTCGGCGCCTGCTGCGAGCCAGGTCGACAGGGCCGAGTGGCGCAGGTCGTAGGGGCGTTTGCCGAGCGGGGTGGCGGCGAGTTCGGGTGGCAGGGCGAGGGCTCGGGCGTCTTTCCAGGCGCGGTGGATGGTGGTGTAGCCCAGGATGGTGCCGCGTTCGGTGGAGAACAGCCGCCCGTCGGGTGCGGTGCCGAACGTCCGGACGCTGTTGCGCCAGATGGCGACCAGGTGGGGTGGGAGGGGGACNCCGTCGGGTGCGGTGCCGAACGTCCGGACGCTGTTGCGCCAGATGGCGACCAGGTGGGGTGGGAGGGGGACGATGCGGACCTCTCCGGGCGGGCGGCTCTTCAAGCCGCGGTCGTCGTGCATCTCGCCGCTGTCTGTCCACCTCTTGCCCGCCTGTGGACGGGTACGGTGCAGAACCAGGCGGCCCCAGCCGCTGGTGGGCAGGGTGCAGTCCGCCAGGGTCACCGCGACGGCTTCCTCCGGTCGCAGCCCGGCGTAGTACATGCCCGCGAACAGTCCGACCAGCCGGCGCCCCCGGGCCCGCTTGAACCCGCCGACGTAGGACAGCGCGCCCAGCAGGTTCTGGGCCTGCTGGGGATTGACCACCACCCGCGGGTCGACCGCACTGGCCTGCTTCGGTGCCCGCCAGCGGATCCGGTCCAGCGGGTTGCTGCCCAGCTCTCCCTGCTCCATCGCGTAGAACAAGGCATTGACCAGGATCCTGCGCTTGCGCCCGGACGTGTACGGAGCTGCCGGCGTGCCGTCACGCTTCACCGACAGCGCCTCCAGCACCGCCCGGGCCACGGCCGGGTCGTGCAAGTCGATCAGCGGTCGGGACGCCTTGGCCACCCATGCCAGCACCAGCCGGTCCTGAGGGGGTATCTCCCGCGCTTCCGGCCCCGGCACCACGAACGCCCACGACCGCAAGACCCGGTGCAGGACCGCCTCCGTTGGCCGGCCGGGCATCTCCCACAGCATCGCCCGCGATACGAGCGTCAGCGCCTCGCTCGTCCCGTTCCGCGTCGTCGCCGCACGCCCCACCCAGTGATCGCGGGCATACCCGGTCGCGAACGCGTACCAGGACAGCTCCGACGGGCCACGCGGCCCATACCCGCCCTGCCCGGCCGGCAACAGACTCGCCCGCAAAGCGCGCGCCAGCTCCGCGCCGAACTCCCCCGCCACCTCCACCACTCCCGGACCACGCCCGACCGGGACGGCATGCCGAACCGTCCGCCCCCGGCACCGGCCCACCCC
>NZ_JAJSYW010000150.1:0-17793 GCF_036815005.1 Streptomyces sp. IBSBF 2435
CGGGCCGGTTTTAAGTTTGGGGGTTCGGGCGCCCCCGGCGGGCGCGGTGTGGGGGGACTGGTGCACGTGCGTCTCCGTTTCCGGCCGCGGTGGGGCGGCCAACTTCGGGGGCTGGCTGTGCAGTTAGGAAAGGTTCCTAACCAATGGAAGGCATTGAAGCACCGGGGCGGCTGTGAGCCAAGAGTCTGGAGCGGACCGGTTGTCGTACCCGCGCGCCACACTGGAAGCATGTGCCGAAGCATCAAGACCCTGCGCCCCCCGATGACCCCCGAGGTACACGACGAGGACATCCGGGCCGCCGCGCTCCAGTACGTCCGCAAGATCTCCGGCTTCCGCGCGCCCGCGGCCCACAACCGCGAGGCCTTCGACGCGGCCGTGGACGCGGTCGCCGCGGCCACCGGCGCCCTGCTGGCCGACCTCACGGTCCGCGGCACGCCCGCGGCGCACTGACCCCGCCCCCGCCGGTGGCGGTCAGCTCTCGACGGCCATCCTGGCCCCGGGCGCCCCGGGCGGCAGCAGTACGCCGCCGGAGACCTGTTCGAGCCGCCCGCGGACGGCCGCCCGCGAGACGACGTGCGTCACCGCGCCGATGATCCGCATGGCGTGTGGGCGAGCTGCGACGCGGCGAGCAGCGCGGTGAGCCCGAGCGCGGCGACCGCGCCCCGCACGAGGACGCCGGTCTCGTCGCCCAGCACGGTGAGGAATCCGGCCCGCCTGCCGCGCGGCGGCTGCCTGATGCTCGGCATGGTGCTCGGACCCGGCGACGCCGCTATGAGGAGGCAGGCGCCGAGGAAGGCGGGCAGGCGTCTCAGCGTGCCCGTACGGTACGGGGCCGCCCGGCGGCGCCGCGCCCGGCCAAGCACGGCCCGGCAGGGGCGTCCCGTACCGCCGGAACGGGCCGCTACCAGGCGAAGGCCTCAGGGGACGGGCCGGGCGACGGGAAGATCTCGTCCAGGGCGGCCAGGACACCGCCCGACAGGTCGAGGTCCAGCGCACGCAGCGCCGAGGCAAGATGCGCCGGGGTGCGCGGGCCGACGATCGGGCCGGTGACGGCGGGGCGGGTCAGCAGCCAGGCCAGGGCGACCTCGCCGGGCTCCAGGCCGTGCTTGTCGCACAGGTCCTCGTACGCCTGGACCCGCGCGCGGACCGCCGGATCGGCCAGGCCCGCCGCCGAGCGGCCGACCGACGACCGCGAGCCGCCGCCCTCGCGCTCCTTGCGCAGCGCCCCGCCCAGCAGGCCCTGGTTGAGCGGTGACCACGGGATGACGCCGAGGCCGTACGACTGCGCGGCCGGGACGACGTCCATCTCGGCGGTGCGCTGCGCGAGGTTGTAGAAGCACTGCTCGCTGACCAGCCCGAGCGAGCCGCGCCGCCTCGCGGCCTCGTTGGCCTGGGCGATGTGCCAGCCGGCGAAGTTGCTGGACCCCGCGTAGAGGATCTTGCCCTGGGCGATCAGGACGTCGATGGCCTGCCAGATCTCGTCCCAGGGGGTGGCCCGGTCGATGTGGTGGAACTGGTAGACGTCGATGTGGTCGGTGCCCAGCCGCCGCAGGCTGGCCTCGACCTCGCGCCGGATGTTCAGCGCCGACAGGTGGTCGTGGTTGGGCCAGGACTGCTGCTGCCAGGGCGTGCCGTCGTTGCTCATGTTGCCGTAGAGCTTGGTGGCCAGGACGACCTTGTCGCGCCGCCCGCCGCCCTGGGCGAACCAGCCGCCGAGGATCTCCTCGGTGAGCCCCTTGTGCCCGTCGACGCCGTAGATGTTGGCGGTGTCGAAGAAGTTCACGCCCGCGTCCAGGGCGGTGTCCATGATCGCGTGCGCGGTGGCCTCGTCGGTCTCCGAGCCGAAGTTCATCGTCCCGAGCACCAGGCGGCCGACCTTGAGCCCGGTACGGCCCAGCTGCGTGTATCTCATAGCGGCCCACCCAACACCCTGGAGTGCGCTCGATGGCAAGGCCTAGACAGGCGCCGGGCGCCCGTCGTCCGGGACGCCGCCCGAGGCGCGGGCTTCGAGCAGCGCGGGCAGGTGCTCCCTGCTCCACGTCCGCGCGGCGGCGATCAGCGGGAAGAGGCTGCGCCCCAGCGGCGTCAGCGCGTACTCGACCCGGGGCGGGTTCTCGTCGTAGGCGGTACGCGTCACCAGGCCGTCGCGCTCCATGGCCCGCAGCGTCTGGGTGAGCACCTTCGGGGTGATCCCGCGCAGCGGCACCCGCAGTTCGGTGAACCTGCGCGGACCCTGGTCCAGGCACAGTACGACCATGCCCGTCCACTTGTCGCCGATCCGGACCGGCAGGGCGCTGGACGGGCAGATGGGGTCGAACATGTCGGGGTCCAGCGGCTCGGGCATGGGCCGAGGGTAGCGCCGGTATCGTTGAGGTAACCAGTATCCCGTGGATACCGTCCCTCTCCTGCGGCGGGAGTCGCCGCCGGGAAGGGGCATCCATGGGCGGGATCGTAGTTTTCGGGGCCGGCGGCCGGGCGGGCCGGGCCGTCACCGCCGAGGCCCGCGCCCGCGGGCACGAGGTCACGGCGGTCGTCCGGGACACCGGCAGGCACGCCGGGATCACGGCGGACGGCGTCCAGCTCGCCGGCGGCGACATCACGGACCCCGCAGCGGTCGCCGCGGCCGGCCGCGGCCGGTTCGCCGCGGTGCACGCGGTCAGTCCCTTCACGGGTCCCGAGCAGGGCTTCGCCGACCTCGACCCGGACTTCTTCGTCAAGGCCGCGGACGCGCTGCTGCTGGGCCTCGCGGAGACGGGAGTGGCCCGGCTCGTCGTGGTCGGCCTGTTCGCGAACCTCAGGACCCGGGAGGGCGGGCTGGTGATGGACGACCCCGCGGCCTTCCCGCCGCGGATCCGGCCCTTCGCCGCCGCACACCAGGCGGGCCTCGACCGGCTCCGGGCGGCGCAGACGTCCGTCGACTGGCTCGTGCTGACCCCGCCGGCCCTGCTGGCCGCCGACGCCCCCAGGACGGGGCGCTACCGCATCGGGGGCGAGACCGTCCCGGACGCCGGGCCCGCGCATCTGTCGTACGCGGACCTGGCCGTGGCGGCACTGGACGAGATCGAGGCCCCGCGGCACCACCGCACCCGGGTGTCGGTCCTCGACTGAAGCGGCCGGGGGCCGCCTGGGCGGGTCGTGAGCGGGCGCCCCCTCGCAGGCGGGGGCCTCGGACGTCCGGGGCCTCGCACGTACGGGTTTTGAGCGGGGCGTCCTCTCGTACGCGTGGGCCTCGGACGTCCGAGGCCTCGCACCTGCGGGTTCTGAGCGGGCGCCCCCTCGGGCCGCACCGGGGCTCCGGACGCGCGCGGCCTGAGCGGGCCGGACCCCGGAAGCGCGGGTCGTGAGCCCGCGCTCTCGGACGCGCACCCCTCGAACGCGTACCGCCTCAGACCCGCGGCCGCGCGTACGGGTGCTGCGTCCGGTCGACCACGGAGACCAGCGCCACCCGCTGCCCCGGCGTCAGCTCTCCCGCGAGAGCGGACTCGCGGATGTGGGCGCGCAGCAGCAGGTCGTGGGAGGTCGGCATCGTCATGCCGGGGAGCGCGCGGATCAGGCCGGACACGCGGATGCCGGCCGCGTCGGCGTCCTCACCGGAGCCGGCCCGCCGCAGTACGCGGAAGAGGCCCGCCGGGCCCTCGGCCGCCACCTCGCTGAGCACCAGTGCCCGCCGGTGGTCGGCGTCGTCGTGGACCTCCAGCGGGTCCCGCACCGGTGCGTGCCGCGTCCCGAACCATGTCACCGTCGCACCCCTGTCCGCTTTGTCAGGCTTTCATGCCACGTTCGAGCGTACGCCCGCCGCGGACCGCCGCAAACCGTGCCGCCGGCCGCCGCGAACCCCGCTCCTGGGCCGCTGCAAACCGTCAAGAGCACGTCAATGGCGCCGCCCCCCGCGCCAGGGAAGCGTTAACGAACGCCGACCGCACGCGTGTCCGGGGTGACCGTATGGAGCGGGGTCGCAACGGCCCCGTCTCCGCTTGTCACCACCTGGGGTGTTCCGCTCATGTCCGATCTTGTCTTCATCGCTGTGACGATCGCGGTCTTCGCCGTGCTCGCGCTTGTCGCCAAGGGGGTCGAGAAGCTGTGAGCGCCGAGAACGCCGTCGGACTTGTCGTCGCCTGCTGCCTGCTGGGTTATCTCGTGCTCGCCCTGATCTTCCCGGAGAAGTTCTAGTGAACGACACTCTCGCGGGCTGGCTCCAGATCACCGTACTGATCGCGGCACTGGCGCTGACCTACCGCCCGCTGGGCGACTACCTGGCCCGGATCCTGGCCTCGGGCAAGCACATGGTGGTGGAGAAGGGCGTCTACCGGCTCGCCGGTGTCGACGCCGAGGCCGACCAGCGGTGGGGCGCGTACCTGCGCAGCGTGCTGGCCTTCTCCGCTGTCTCGGTGCTGTTCCTGTACGGCTTCCAGCGGCTGCAGAACCATCTGCTGCTGTCACTGGGCTTCGCGCCGGTCAAGGCCGACCAGGCGTTCAACACCGCGGCCTCCTTCGTGACCAACACCAACTGGCAGTCGTACAGCGGTGAGGTCACCATGGGCCACCTGGTCCAGATGGCCGGCCTCGCGGTGCAGAACTTCGTCTCGGCCGCGGTGGGCATCGCGGTGGTCGCGGCGCTGATCCGCGGCTTCACCCGCAAGCGCACCGACCGGATCGGCAACTTCTGGGTGGACCTGACCCGGGTCGTGGTGCGGCTGCTGGTGCCGATGGCGTTCGTCTTCGCGATCGTGCTGGTGGCGACCGGCGTGGTGCAGAACTTCCACGGCATCCACGAGGTCGGCACCCTGCTGGGCGACAAGCAGTCGCTGACCGGCGGCCCGGTCGCCTCGCAGGAGGCCATCAAGGAGCTGGGCACCAACGGCGGCGGCTTCTACAACGCCAACTCCGCCCACCCCTTCGAGAATCCCAACGGCATCTCCAACATCCTGGAGACCTACCTGCTGCTGGTGATCTCCTTCGCACTGCCGCGCACCTTCGGCAGGATGGTCGGCGACCACCGGCAGGGTTACGCGATCCTGGCCGTGATGGGCCTGATCTGGGCGGCGTCGGTGGCGGTCATCACCGTCAACGAGCTGCACAGCGTCAGCAGCGCCGCCGGCCACAGCGCGGGCGGGATGCTGGAGGGCAAGGAGCAGCGGTTCGGCGTCTGGGCCTCGGCCCTCTTCGCCGCGTCCACCACCTTGACCTCGACCGGCGCCGTGAACTCCTTCCACGACTCCTTCTCGCCCGGCGGCGGCGGGATGGCGATCTTCAACATGATGCTCGGCGAGATCGCGCCGGGCGGCACCGGCTCCGGCCTCTACGGCATCCTGGTCCTGGCGGTCATCGCGGTCTTCGTGGCCGGCCTGATGGTGGGCCGCACCCCCGAGTACCTGGGCAAGAAGCTCGGCGCCCGGGAGATGAAGTTCGCCTCCCTCTACATCCTGGCCACCCCCGCCGTCGTCCTGATCGGCACCGGCACCGCGATGTCCCTCAAGGGCGAGCGCGCCTCGATGCTCAACTCGGGCCCGCACGGCTTCTCCGAGGTGCTGTACGCCTTCACCTCCGCCGCCAACAACAACGGCTCGGCCTTCGCCGGCATCGGCGTCAACACCCACTGGTACAACACCGCGCTGGGCCTGGCGATGCTCCTCGGCCGCTTCCTCCCGATGATCTTCGTCCTGGCGCTGGCCGGCTCGCTCGCCAGGCAGCAGCCCGTCCCGGTCACCGCAGGCACCCTGCCCACCCACCGGCCGCAGTTCGTCGGCCTGCTCGCCGGCGTCATCGTGATCGTCGTCGGCCTCACCTACTTCCCCGCGCTCGCGCTGGGTCCGCTCGCGGAAGGTCTGCACTGATGTCCCTGACCACCGACCGGCCGCAGCCGGTCCCGTCCGGCGGCGAGGCCGCCGCCCCCCAGGAAGCGCACCGGGTCTCCGGCGGGCTGCTCGACCCCCGGCAGCTGCTGGTGTCCATCCCCGACGCGGTGCGCAAGCTCGACCCGCGGGTCATGGCCAGGAACCCGGTCATGTTCGTTGTGGAGGCCGGCGCCGTGCTGACCACCGCGTCCGCGGTCAAGGATCCCGGCGTCTTCCCCTGGGTCATCACCGTGTGGCTGTGGCTGACCGTGGTCTTCGCCAACCTCGCGGAGGCCGTCGCCGAGGGCCGCGGCAAGGCGCAGGCCGAGACCCTGCGGAAGACCAGGACCGAGACGGTCGCCCGCCGGCTCACCGACTGGCGGCACGGCGACCGCGGCGGCGCGGAGGAGGAAGTGCCCGCGGCCGGGCTGCGGCTCGGCGACCACGTGGTGGTCGAGGCCGGGCAGATCATCCCGGGTGACGGCGACGTCGTCGAGGGCATCGCCTCGGTGGACGAGTCGGCGATCACCGGCGAGTCCGCGCCGGTCATCCGCGAGTCCGGCGGCGACCGCTCGGCCGTGACCGGCGGTACGAAGGTGCTGTCCGACCGGATCGTCGTGAAGATCACCTCCAAGCCCGGCGAGACCTTCATCGACCGGATGATCGCCCTGGTCGAGGGCGCGTCCCGGCAGAAGACGCCCAACGAGATCGCGCTGAACATCCTGCTGGCCTCGCTGACCGTGGTCTTCCTGCTGGCCGTGGTCACCCTCCAGCCGATGGCGGTCTTCGCCGGGGCCGAGCAGTCCCTCGTGGTGCTGGTCGCCCTGGTGGTGGCGCTGATACCGACCACGATCGGCGCGCTGCTGTCCGCGATCGGCATCGCGGGCATGGACCGGCTGGTGCAGCGCAACGTACTGGCCATGTCGGGCCGCGCGGTCGAGGCGGCGGGCGACGTCAACACCCTGCTGCTGGACAAGACCGGCACCATCACCCTCGGCAACCGCCAGGCCGCCGAGTTCCTGCCGGTCGGAGGAACCTCCACCGACGAGCTGGCGGACGCCGCCCAGCTGTCGTCGCTGTCCGACGAGACCCCCGAGGGCCGCTCCATCGTGGTGCTCGCCAAGGAGAAGTACGGACTGCGCGGCCGTGAGGTGGGCGGCCAGGCCGAGTTCGTGCCCTTCACCGCGCAGAGCCGGATGAGCGGGGTGAATCTGGCCGAGGACGGAGACCGGCGGGAGCTGCGCAAAGGCGCCGCCTCCGCGGTCATGCACTGGATCAGGGACAACGGCGGCCACCCCACCGAGGAGGTCGGCCCGATGGCCGACGCCATCGCCGCCGGCGGCGGCACCCCGCTGGTGGTCGGCGAGGTCGTGCACCGCGACGGCGCCGCCACCGCGACGGTGCTGGGCGTCATCCACCTCAAGGACGTCGTCAAGCCCGGCATGCGGGAACGCTTCGACGAGCTGCGCCGGATGGGCATCCGCACGGTGATGATCACCGGTGACAACCCGCTGACCGCCAAGGCCATCGCGGAGGAGGCCGGCGTGGACGACTTCCTCGCCGAGGCCACCCCCGAGGACAAGATGGCGCTGATCAAGCGGGAGCAGGCCGGCGGCAAGCTGGTCGCGATGACCGGCGACGGTACGAACGACGCCCCCGCGCTGGCGCAGGCGGACGTCGGCGTGGCCATGAACACCGGCACCTCGGCCGCCAAGGAGGCCGGGAACATGGTGGACCTGGACTCCAACCCCACCAAGCTGATCGAGATCGTCGAGATCGGCAAGCAGCTGCTCATCACCCGGGGCGCGCTGACAACCTTCTCGATCGCCAACGACGTCGCCAAATACTTCGCGATCATCCCCGCGATGTTCGCGATCGCCTACCCGGGCCTGGACAAGCTCAACATCATGGGCCTGCACAGCCCGACCTCGGCCATCGCCTCCGCGATCATCTTCAACGCGCTGATCATCATCGTGCTGATCCCGCTGGCGCTGCGCGGGGTGCGCTACCGGCCCTCGTCGGCGGGGGCGCTGCTGGGCCGCAACCTCCGTGTCTACGGCATCGGCGGGCTGGTCCTGCCCTTCGTCGGCATCAAACTCATCGACCTGATCATCCAGTTCGTCCCCGGACTGCGCTGACCCGGCGGAACCGACCCACGAAAGAAGGTGTTCGACATGGCCGACTACTTCCCCCCGGCCGTCCGCCGTCATCTGTCGGCGCTGCGGATGCTGCTGGTGCTCACCGTGATCACCGGCGTGCTCTACCCGCTGGCCGTCACCGGTGTCGCCCAGGCGGCCTTCCACCACCAGGCCAACGGCTCGGTGGCCACCCAGAACGGCAAGGCCGTGGGCTCCAGCCTGCTGGGCCAGGACTTCGACCTGCCCAAGAAGAACCCGGCCGACGCCGACGAGGCCGCCAGGCCCGACCCGGAGTATTTCCAGCCGCGCCCCTCTGCGGGCTCCTACGACCCGCTGGCCTCGGGCGCCTCCAACCTCGGGCCGAACAGCCCCGACCTGGTCAAGGCGATCGAGCAGCGCCGCAAGGACGTCGCCGCCTTCGACGGGGTCGCCCCGCGGGACGTGCCCGCCGACGCCCTGACCGCGTCCGGCTCCGGGCTCGACCCGGACATCTCCCCGGCCTACGCCTACGAGCAGGCCGACCGGGTCGCCACGGCCCGCGGCCTGTCCCCGGCGCGGGTCCGCCAGCTGGTCGCCGACCACGTCCACGGCCGCGACCTGGGCTTCCTGGGAGAGCCCCGGGTCAACGTCCTGGACCTGAACAGGGCGCTGAACGGGCTGTCCGGCTGAGGCCGCGCGCCGCAGGTCCGGTCCCCGCACGGGGGACCGGACCTGCGGCCTTCCCGCGGGGGCGACGTAGCATCGCTCCCATGGAACAGCGTGTACTGGGCAGGACCGGCCGGCCGGTGTCCGTCGTCGGTCTCGGCACATGGCAGCTCGGCTCCGACTGGGGCGATGTGAAGGAGGCCGACGCGATCGCGGTGCTGGACGCCGCCGTCGAGTCGGGGGTCACCTTCTTCGACACCGCGGACGTCTACGGCGACGGCCGCAGCGAGCAGCTGATCGGCCGCTACCTCAAGGACCGGCCGGACGCCGGGATCCTCGTCGCCACCAAGATGGGCCGCCGCGCCGAGCAGCGCCCCGAGAACTACACCCTCGACAACTTCCGCGCCTGGAACGACCGTTCCCGCGCCAACCTCGGCGTCGACACCCTCGACCTGGTGCAGCTGCACTGCCCGCCCACCGCCGTCTACGACTCCGACGCGCTCTACGACGCGCTCGACACCCTGGTCGGCGAGCAGCGGATCGCCGCCTACGCCGTCAGCGTCGAGACCTGCGACGAGGCGCTGGCGGCCATCGCGCGGCCCGGTGTGGCGAGCGTGCAGATCATCCTCAACCCCTTCCGGCTCAAGCCGCTGGAGCGGGTGCTGCCGGCCGCCGCGCGGGCCGGCGTCGGCGTCATCGCCCGGGTGCCGCTGGCGTCCGGGCTGCTCAGCGGCAAATACACCCGGGACACCGTCTTCGCCGCCGACGACCACCGCGCGTACAACCGGCACGGCGAGGCCTTCGACCAGGGCGAGACCTTCTCCGGCGTCGACTACGGGACCGGTCTTGAGGCCGCGGTGGAATTCGCCGCCCTCGCCCCGGAGGGCGCCACCGCCGCGCAGACCGCGCTGCGCTGGATCATCCAGCAGCCCGGCGTGACCTCTGTGATCCCCGGCGCGCGTTCGGTCGAGCAGGCCAGGGCCAACGCCGCCGCCGCGGACCTGCCCGCCCTGCCGCCCGAGGTGCTCAGCGGCGTACGCGACCTGTACGACCGGCGGATCAGGGCACAGGTGCACCAGCGCTGGTGAGCGCCCGATAGCGTCGGGGCCGTGACGACCTCTACCGACAGCCACCCCGACTTCCCCGGCGCCGCAGGCCCCTACGCCACCACCGAGGCCGACCCGAACGAGGTGGGCCGGGTGCGTACCGACTACGCCCCGGCCCACGACGGCGACCCCGACCCCGGCGAGATCGTCTGGACCTGGGTGCCCTTCGAGGAGAACGACGGCCGGGGCAAGGACCGCCCGGTCCTGGTGGTGGCCCGCGAGGCGGGCGGCACGCTGCTGGCCGTCCAGCTCTCCAGCAAGCGCCACGACCACGACCGCGAGTGGGTCGCGATCGGCGCCGGCCCCTGGGACCGCGAGGGCCGCGACTCCTGGGTCGACGTCGACCGTGTCCTGCGCCTGCACGAGCAGGGCATGCGCCGCGAGGCCTGCGCCCTGGACCGGGGCCGCTTCAACCTGGTGGTCAACCGGCTCAAGGAGCTGTACGGCTGGCGCTGAGCCCACTGAGGCCCGCGGGGGCCGCCTGAGCCGGGCCGCGCAGGCCCTGGACGGCGCCCGCGAGGCCGGCGTCAGCCGACGTGCACCCGGGGGCGCCGGGCGCGGTCGGGTTCCGCCTCGCGCAGCACCTCCCGGGTGACCGGGGCGACCTCGCCGTGGCCGAAGAGGAAGAAGCGCAGGAAGTTCGCGTAGGGGCTGCCCTCGGTCCACTCGAAGTAGATGTGCGGCTTGCAGCCGGTGAGATCCCGTACGTGCAGCAGCAGCGCGGCCAGCGCGTTCGGCACCGACGAGCTCTCCAGAGACAGCACCCGGTAGCGCCCGTGCAGCACATTGCCGTGCACGGTCAGCGCCGACTCGAATTCCGACGCGTCCAGCACGGTGACCTCCACCAGGACCAGGTCGTCCTCCGGCGGGATGTCGTTGTCCAGCCTGATCTGGTGCAGCTTGTCGCGGTATTCGGCGGCGTCCCGCAGCCCCGGCTCGTTGGCGACGAAACGGACCCTGCGGGTGGCGATGTCCCGCACGAACCGCTCGGCCATCGGGTCCAGCCGCACGCTGGTGACCCGCAGTTCGAAGGCGCGGGCCAGCCGGGACAGGAACGACACCAGCATGATGCCCGCGATGAAGCAGGCACCGATCTTCACCCCGTCCGGCCGCTCCAGCACATTGACCACGGTCGTGTAGAGGAAGACCACAGCGATCACGCCGAAGCAGATCGTCCACCGCCGCTGCCTGGCCTTGCGGGCCGCGATGGTCACCGCGATGGCCGCCGACGACATCAGCACCAGCACACCGGTGGCGTACGCGCCGCCCTGCTTGTCGACGTTCGCGTCGAAGAGCCAGGTCACAAGGAAGGCGACCAGCGTGAAGACCAGCACCATCGGGCGCACCGCCCCCGCCCAGTGCGGCGCCATGCCGTAGCGCGGCAGATAGCGCGGCATCAGGTTGAGCAGGCCCGCCATCGCCGAGGCGCCCGCGAACCACAGGATGGCGATGGTGGAGAAGTCGTAGACCGTACCGAAGGCCGAGCCCAGGTACTCGTGCGCGAGGAACGCCAGCGCGCGGCCGTTGGCGGGGCCGCCCGTCTCGAAGTCCTGCTTGGGGATCAGCACGGTGGTGATGAAGCTGGTCGCGATGAGGAAGACGCTCATGATCAGCGCGGCGGTCGTCAGCAGCTTCTTGGTGTCGCGGATACGCCCGGCCGGCTGGTCCTCGGTGTCGCCGGGATCGCCCTTGACGTGCGGCATCACCGCGACACCGGTCTCGAACCCCGACATGCCCAGCGCGAGCTTGGGGAAGATCAGCAGCGAGACGCCGATCATCACGAAGACATTGCCGCGCTCCGCGGTCAGCCCGTGCGTCCAGTCGGTCACCAGGTGCGCGGCGGTCAGTACGTGCCACAGCCCGTCCACCACCACGACCACGTTCAGCGCCAGATAGATCCCGACCAGGACCACGGCCACCCCGATGGCCTCCAGGAAGCCCTTGAGGAAGACCGCGCCCAGCAGGGCGATCAGGATCAGCGTGATGACCAGCTGGTGGCTGCCCAGGCTGGCGGTGAAGTGCGGATTCTCCACCAGGTGGGTGGACGCGTCCGCCGCCGAGAGGGTGATGGTGATCAGGAAGTCGGTGGCCGCGAAGCCGAGCAGGGCCAGCACGAACAGCTTGCCCTGCCAGAACGACAGCAGCCGCTCCAGCATCGAGACGGACCCCGCGCCGTGCGGGCTCTCCTCGGCCACCCTGCGGTAGACCGGCAGCGCGCCCGCGAGCGTCACGATCACCAGCACCACGGTCGCGATCGGCGAGAGCAGCCCGGCCGCGAGCGCGGCGATGCCCGGCTGGTAGCCCAGCGTCGAGAAGTAGTCCACACCGGTCAGGCACATCACCCGCCACCAGCGCTGGCCCTGGTGCACGACAGGGCCCTCTCCCGCCCCGCGCCCCTCGTCGCCCGGCTGCTGGTGCTGGTGCTTGGCCATGTCGGAGAGGCCTTCGAGCAGCCAGGCGCGCAACCGCCTGCGGTCCGCCGGGACGGTGGTGGCCATGGCCGTGCTCCTGTCGTGCGGCGCCGTCGCCGGGCGACAGGGCGTGGTGAGGCAGGCCACCGGGGGAGGGATGGCCTGGTCAGCGTACGCAATCGGGTCGCCGTCGACCGTGCGCGCCACCGCGCCCGCGCGGCCCCGTCGGGGGGCCGCGCACGGTCAGGTGCGGGAGCCTCGGTCAGCGTGCGGCGCCCGGGTCGTCCGCGGGGCGCCGCACGGCTTTTCCATACGTGTTCTTAACGCCGGCGGCGCCCTCTTGACGCCGTCCGGTCTTCCCCTCGGCCCCAGGTCATGCCTCGGCGCCGGGCCTGTCGTCCTCGGCCGTGTCCCTGGCCGCGGCTTCGGCGTCCTTGGCGTCGGAATCGGCGTCCTTCACCGTCTCGGGCCCCGCCGGCTCGTCCGCTGCGGTCGCGGTCTCGTCGGCCGCCGCTGCGGCCGCCGGCTCCTCGGGGTCCTCGTCCTTCGCCTTCGGGGCGTCGGGGTCCTCGAAGTGCGTGTCGAGCACGGCGTCGAGTTCGGCCGTCCAGGTCTTCAGCAGGCTCCGGGACTTCGCCTCGACGTGCGCCTCGAACCAGCGGCGCGGACCGGTGTAGACGGTCACGGCGAAGCGCTTGCTGAAGCGCGGCGTGTCGATCTCGACCGCGCCGATCTCGTCCCAGGTGAAGTCCGCCTCTTCGTCGTCCAGGCGGAAGATGATGCCGACCCGGTCGGCGAGGATCGTCGCGCGGCGGTCGGAGACCTCGAAGAGCGGGTCGCCCCGGTCCTCGTCCTCTTCCGCGGCGTCCTCTTCCTCCACCGCCTGCGCCGCTTCCGGGCGCGGCTCGTCCACGGCGGTGTCGGCGACGGCCTCCGCTTCGTCCGGTGCGGCGTCCTCGGGCGGGGCGTCCTCGGCCGGGTCGGAGGCATTCACCTCGTCCGCGGCAGGACGCGGGGGCAGGAGACCTGGCACGAATGCCGGATCGGTCCCTGCGGGGTGTATCGCCGGTGTGATCGAACCTGTGCGCTGCTCCACGGCGGGCAGTATTGCGGATAAACCTGTGCTGTCAATAGTCGGTGCCGTCCTGCGCCGTGCCGCCGCCCGCGCTCACCGTCGTGTGACGACGGGCCGCAGGCCCGCAGGGGCGCGGGGAACGGCGCGCTCAGCCCCCTCCGGGGCGCGGGTCGCCACCGACCTGGAGGGGCTGTTCGGTGCGCTCCGGACCACCGGCCGGTGGTCGGCTGGGCGCGCAGTTCCCCGCGCCCCCGGTGGGCACCCCCTTGCCGAAGGGGAGCCGCACACCCCCGACCCGGGGGAAGCGTGCCCGCCGGCGTGGTCGGCACTCCCCGAGCCCGCGCCGGCGGAGGGGCATCCCACTGCTCAAGGGTGAGCGGAAATACAGGTCCGCGCCGGAGGCGTTGGGCGGGGGACAACACAAACGTCGCTTTGAGGGAGTCCCCCATGTCCGACCTCACCGCACAACCCGCCGCGGCAGCGGCCCTGGCGTCAGGGAGCTTCCTGCTCGGCGGGGACCTGCCCGTCACCCGGCTCGGGTACGGGACCATGCAGTTGACCGGCCCCGGCGTCTGGGGGGACCCGGCCGATCCGGACGAGGCCGTACGGGTGCTGCGCCGCACCGCGGAGCTCGGCATCAACTTCATCGACACCGCCGACGCCTACGGCCCCTTCACCGCCGACCTCCTCCTGCACAAGGCCCTGCACCCCTACGCCGACGACTTGGTCATCGCCACCAAGGCCGGCTTCACCCGCCCCGCCCCGGGGCAGTGGGTGGCGGTCGGGCGGCCCGAGTATCTGCGGCAGCAGGTCGAGCTGAGCCTGCGGCACCTCGGCGTCGAGCGGATCGACCTGCTCCAGCTGCACCGCATCGACCCGAAGGTGCCGGTCGCCGAGCAGATCGGCGAGCTGGCCGCGCTCCAGGGCGAGGGCAAGATCCGGCACATCGGTCTGAGCGAGGTGACCGTCGCCGAGATCGAGGAGGCCGGCGCCACCGCGACCATCGCCTCGGTGCAGAACCGCTTCAACCTCGCCGACCGCGCCTCGGAGGCCGTCCTCGATTACGCCGAGGCGCACGGCATCGCCTTCATCCCGTGGTTCCCGCTGGCCACCGGCGCCCTGGCCGGCAAGGACAGCCCGCTGACCCGGATCGCGGCGGACCGCGGCGCGGCGCCCTCCCAACTGGCCCTGGCCTGGCTGCTGCGCCGCTCCCCCGTCGTCCTCCCGATCCCGGGCACGTCCTCGGTGGCCCACCTGGAGGAGAACACCGCAGCCGCGGGCATCGTCCTCACCGACGAGGAGTTCGAGGCCCTGGAACACGCCGCCGCCTAGCCGATTCCCCCGGGCGGAAGAGGCGTGCCCCAGCGGGGCGCGGGCGAACTGCGCGCTCAGCCGGGACGGCGGATCAGGCGGCAGCGCACCGCACGTGGCACCCCCCTACGGCCGTGAGGAACTCCGCGGCGGACCCCCACGCGGCCTCCCCGCCCGGCGGTCCGTCGTGGCCGGTCGCGCGGTTCCCCGCGCCCCTAAGGTGCACGTCTCCTCTGCCGCAGAGGTCACGGTCCAGGGGCGCGGGGAACCGCGCGACAAGCCACGAAGCCGCCGCAGGCGACAGGCCACCGCAAGCGGCAACCCCTCGGGGGCGCGGGCAACCACGATGGCGCCGCAGGCGAGCACGTACCGCATGAGCACCCCGCAGGGAGCGGCACCCCCCGGGAGGGGACCCGGGGGTCAGGGCGAGGCGGCCAGTGGGAGGAGGACATGATCGGAGATGTGGAGCGGGACCGCGCGCCCGCGGAAGTCGTGAACCGTGCGACGGGTCACGCGCACCCGAGGCGACCCCGGGGAGAGGGCCGCGAGACAAGCACGCGCAGCCTCCGCCGCGGCCGAGAGCCACGGCCCGGCCCCGGGCAGAACCGCGCCGAGAGCCGCGGGCGCACCCGCGAGCAGATCCAGCCTGGCGCGCAGCGCCTGGGCGGCGCCGGCCCGCCCGTGCCGGTATGCGGCGATCAGCCCGGCCAGCCCCGGCGCCTCCGTCCCGTTGATCCGCGAGTCGTGGTTGACGTCCGCGAAGGCCCGCAGCGCGGCCAACTTCCCAGGATCGCCCCCCGCGAGAGCGGCAAGGCCCGCGTCCAGCGCCGCGGCCGGCCGGAAGCCGGCCGGATTCCAGCTGTAGGCCGCTGCCGAGAAGATCGCCGGGTCGGACGCGGCGGCCTGGTTCATCGGGTTGACCAGCAGCCCGGCCGCAGCCGCGGGAAGATCGGCGCTCCGCCCCTCGTAGGGGCCGAGCAGCAGATGCCCGGGGACGTAGTCGTTGACCGGGAAGTTGTCCCAGACCAGCACCGGGTGGCGGTAGAGACTGCGGGCCGACCGCACCTGCGCCCCGGTCACGGTCGGCGAGACGACCAGCGGGCCGGTCCACGCGACGGTCACCGCCGGGTCGAGCCGGTCGGCCAGCGCCGACTTGTAGGCGCTGGACCGCAGTTGGTCGTATTCCGTGGGGACCGTGAGCAGCGGCGCCGCCCCCTGGTGCGTAGCGGTGAAGTCGCGCTGCAACCGGTTGAGCAGGTCGGCCTGCGCGCGGCCGACCGCGCCGTGTCCGCTGCCGTAACGGGCCGTGTCCGCCGGGCAGTTCCAGTGCCCGATC
This sequence comes from Streptomyces sp. IBSBF 2435, assembly GCF_036815005.1. NCBI lineage: Bacteria > Bacillati > Actinomycetota > Actinomycetes > Kitasatosporales > Streptomycetaceae > Streptomyces > Streptomyces sp. IBSBF 2435. Next base: position 15,857 of record NZ_JAJSYW010000150.1, read on the forward strand.
TCGATGTCGTCCAGCGGGACGGCGAAGTCCCGTACCCCGAGGTCCCACAGCTGCTGGAATTTGGCCTCAAGGGCGGTCACATCCCGCGCCGAGGAGTAGCAGACGCTGGTGCCGGGCGAGAGCGCGTAGACGAAGGTGACGTGGTCGGCCCGCGCGCGGGCGGTGAGCCGGGCGAGCCCGGTGAGCCGGGCGGGCGGATAGGGGTCGCGCCAGCGGTCCCTGAGGTACGGGTCGGCCTTGGGGGTGTAGAGGTAGCTGTCCAGTTTGAAGCGGGCCTCGAAGTCGAGCTGCTCGAAGCGCTGCTGCTCGGACCAGGGCGTGCCGTAGAAGCCTTCGACGACGCCCCGCACGGCCGTCGCGGGCCGGTCGCGGACGGTGACCACGGGCAGGACGCGGGCGGCCGTCGCGGCACCGACCGGGCGGATCAGCTGGGCCAGGGTCTGGGCCGCGTAGAAGGCGCCGAGCGGGTCAGCGCCGGCCAGCACGGCCTGGGGCCGCCCGCCGGCCCGGCCGGTGGCGAGGACGTACCCGCCGGACGGCAGCCCCGCGGGTCCCGGGACGCCGAGCCCGGTCAGCGCGCCGCGGGAGCCGTCGGAGCTGACGGACACCAGCAGGTCGCCGGCCGCCGCCTCGCCGCCCTGCTCCACGCGGACCTGCCCGGCACTGGTCAGCGCGCGGGTGACCGTGTCCAGGGTGGGCCGGTCGGTGCTCGCGTCCGCCAGAAGCCGTACGGTCGCCGTGATCGGTACGGAGCCCGCGCGCGGGGTGACCTTCTCGGGCCGCGGCCACAGCGAGGGCACGGCGGGGGAGGCGGTCGGCGACGCGGACCCGGACCCGGAAGCAGGCGCCGACGCGGACGCCGCCGGGGCCGAAGTGCCGTCCCGGGAAGCGCCGTCGGCGATCAGCCGGGCCAGCAGCCAGACCACGGCTGCGGTGGCCAGCACGACCACCCACACTGACCGCGACCGTCCCGAGGCAGCCCTCATCCGCCCGCCCCTCGTCGCTCTCGCGTGCCTTGGCATGCCCCAACTCCCTTGGCGGGGACCGAGTATGACGGATCGTCGGCACCGCGCGGGTGAAAACGCCTATTCGGTGGTGCTGTTCGATCCAGGCGTCGTACGGTGCCGTGCACGGCGGGGCAAGGGGGGCGGATCGCACGAGGTGGTCCGCTGTGCGCCACGTGGCGTAGACCGCGGGTGTCGGCCGGGCTTATCCAGGTAACCGACGGGGTGCCCGCACACCCGGCCCCGCCCGGTTCGGGAGGAACGCGCACATGGTGTCGCTTGATCCGCACAACTACCTGCTCGTGATGCTGGACATCGAGGGTTTCAGCCTGCGGGCGGTCACCGACCAGGCCACGCTGCACACGGAGATGTACGAGGCGGCCGACTTCGCGCTGGGGCGGGCGGGGGTCGATCCGGCGGACCGGGCCGTCCAGGACCGGGGCGACGGGATGCTGATCCTGCTGCCCGCGACGCTCAGCCCGACCGTGCTGCTGCGCGAGCTGTCCCGCGGGCTCCAGGACGCGCTCGCGGACCACCACGCCAAATTCCGCGACGAGTTGCGGATGCGGCTGCGGGTCGGGCTGCACATGGGCCCGGTGATCAAGCACGGCGACCGCTGGACCAGCGGTGCCATCAACGACCTGGCCAGGCTGGTGGACGCCCAGCCGGTCAAGGACGTACTGGCGGCGGCGACCGGCGCGCACTTCGTCGTGGTGGTGTCGCCCGAACTGCACAGCTCGGTGGTCGTCGGGCGGCACCCGGGCATCGACCCGGCGGCGTACCTGCCGTTCGACTTCACCACCAAGCACCGGGAGCCGCGGCGCGGCTGGGTCACCGTACCCGGCTACCCGGCTCCTCCAGGACTCCCCCCAACATCGGGGGGGTCGCCCGCCGGCGCCGGGGCGCGCTCCGGCACGGGGGGCGGCACCGGGG
>NZ_JAJSYW010000151.1:0-18840 GCF_036815005.1 Streptomyces sp. IBSBF 2435
GGCGTAGGGAGCCGGCGCCATGGCCCTCTCGCGGGAGTACGCGCGGAGGTAGCCGACCACCGTGTTGCTCACCGCGACGAGCGGGACCGCCACCACCGCCCCGCCGATGCCCGCGACGAGCGAACCCGCCGCCACGGACAGGACCACCGCCAGCGGGTGGACGCGTACCGCCCGGCCCAGGATGAAGGGCTGCAGGATGTGGCCCTCGATCTGCTGCACTGCCAGCACCACCGCCAGCACCATCAGCGCGGTGAACGGCCCCTCCGTCACCAGGGCCACCACGACGGCGATGAAGCCGGAGGCGACCGCGCCGACCAGCGGGACGAACGACGACAGGAAGATGACGACGGCCAGCGGCACCGCCATCGGCACGCCGAGGAAGAAGATGCCGACGCCGATGCATATCGCGTCGATCAGGGCGACGATCACCGTGCCCCGCACGTACAGCGTCAGCGTCCGCCACGCGCGCGGCCCGGCGCCGGCCAGCCCTCCCCTGGCGGCCTCGGGGAAGAGCCGCAGCACCCACTTCCAGATGTTCGGGCCGTCGTAGAGCAGGAACAGCGTGCTGAACATCGTCAGCAGCATGCCGGTCAGCAGCTCGACGATGACCGTGACGCCTTCGAGCCCGGCGTCGGTGAGCGCCTTGGTGTTGGACCCGATGGCGTCGCTGAGGTTCTTCGCGACCTGGTTGATCTGGTCGTCGGTCACATGGAAAGGGCTGTTCAGCAGCCACTTCTTGCCCTCGGCGATACCGTCCTGGAGGCTGCCCGACAGATTGTCGATGTTGTCCATCACCTGCCAGACGACGAACCAGCCGACCAGTCCCATGACGACGAAGCCGCCGCAGAAGACCATCGCGGTGGCCAGCCCGCGCGGCACGCCGATTCTTTTCAGCCGGGCCACGAACGGCTGGAGCAGCGCGGTGATCAGCAGCGCCGCCACGAAGGCCAGCACCACCAGGCGCACCGCGCCGATCACCCGCATCAGCACCCAGACCGTGCCGGCCAGGATCAGCAGCCGCCAGCCCAGCTCGGCGGCGACCCGCATGCTCCACGGCACCACCGTGGCNCGCCGATCACCCGCATCAGCACCCAGACCGTGCCGGCCAGGATCAGCAGCCGCCAGCCCAGCTCGGCGGCGACCCGCATGCTCCACGGCACCACCGTGGCCGGGTCGGTCTGCGGCACGGTCCGCTGGGCCGGGACCGCCGGCGCGGGCGCGGCGCCCTCGGGCGCGGGGTCGTCCGACCCTGCGTCCGCCGCCGGCCCGGGCTCCGGCCGCGGTACGGGACTGATCAGCGACAGGTCCTCGGCCGCGTCCCGCGCGGTGACCTCGGAGTGCCGCTCTTCGAGCCGGCCCGCGAGGTTGGCCAGCCCGGCTGCGAGCGCGGTATTCCAGTGGCGCTTCTCCGGCATCGCTCTCCCCCGCCCTTGACCGTCTTTTTGCACTGCTGTGCAGGACGACGTTACCCGCCGCCCGGGTTGCCTCCGCGTCCGCACCCGCGCCGAGGCGGTCGGGCGGCACGGGAAAACCCCCGGCCCATGCGGGCTCGGGGGTTTTCACGACGAAGCCGGCCGGTACGCGGTCGGCCTAGTAGTAGTGGTTCGCCTGCCAGAACGACCAGGCGTCGCAGGGACTGCCGTAGCGGACGTTCATGTAGTTGAGGCCCCACTTTATCTGCGTGGCCGGATTGGTCCGCCAGTCGGCGCCCGCCGAGGCCATCTTGGAGCCGGGGAGCGCCTGGACGAGGCCGTACGCGCCGGAGGAGGCGTTGCTGGCGGTGTAGCGCCAGCCGCTCTCCCGCGTCACGATGTTGGAGAAGCAGGCGTACTGCCCGCTGCCCACGATCTGCTTGGCCATCGCCTGGACTTCGGCGACCGTGTAGTTGGCCTGGACCGGGAAGCTGGCACGCGAGTCGCCGCGGCTGGCAGCCAGGGTCTTGGCACGCTCCTTGGCCGCCGCGTCGTCCGCCGCCTTCTTCTTCGCCGCGGCGTCCTGCGCCGCCTGCTTGCGGGCGGACTGCTCCGCGGCCTGCCGCGCTGTCGCGTCGGCGGCGTCGGACTGTGCCTGTACCTGGTCGGTCAACGACGCCTGCTGAACCTGCTGTCCAGCGGGAATGTCCGCAAGGAGGGTCGTCGTCCCGGCGGCTTCCACAGGCTCATTGGCTGTGCCCTGGTCTGCGCCCGACGCGACGCCCACAACGGCGCCCACAGTGGTGACCGCAGTGGCTGACGCCACCGCGAATCCCCGGACCGAGATCCGGCTCACACGGTTTCCTTCCGGCATCGCCCGATTGGTGACCGCACGGGCGAAATCGTGCCCCTGGCACTGCCCCCCTCTCCGGTCCGCCGTACGGGCCGGTCGGTCACAGGGGTACTGGCCCGGTGCGAAGTCCGTGGCGGATTCGCGTGCTGCTCGGGCGGCTCATGGCGGTCCTTGTTGACTTGTGTGGTGGTGCTGTTCCGTTCCCGAGGGGTACGGGTGTGCCATGAGCGGGGCCTGACAGCCTCACACCCTGCCGTACGCGGACGCCGCGCGGCAATTTCCGGTTGAGTGGCAAAGGTCACATCGAGTGGTGTGTGTCGTTCCTCGCCCTCGCGGCCCGGAAAGCGCTAGGCTGCTGCGCCCTCCATGGAGGGCGCAGCAGCCTCAACTCACGTCATCGATGGGCAAATCGGGTGATCGTACAAGACGATCAGGCCCCGCCGTCCTCCAGCATCTCGGTCACCAGCGCGGCGATCGGGGAGCGCTCGGAACGGGTGAGGGTCACATGGGCGAACAGCGGATGTCCCTTCAGCTTCTCCACCACGGCGACCACTCCGTCGTACCGGCCCACCCTGAGGTTGTCGCGCTGCGCCACGTCGTGGGTGAGCACCACCCGCGAGCCGGCGCCGATCCTGGACAGGACCGTCAGCAGCACGTTGCGCTCCAGCGACTGGGCCTCGTCCACGATCACGAAGGCGTCGTGCAGCGAGCGGCCCCTGATGTGGGTCAGCGGCAGCACTTCGAGCATGCCGCGGGCCACCACCTCCTCGATGACCTCCTTGGAGGTGACCGCGGACAGCGTGTCGAAGACGGCCTGAGCCCACGGGCTCATCTTCTCCGCCTCGCTGCCCGGCAGATAGCCCAGCTCCTGGCCGCCCACCGCGTACAGCGGCCGGAAGACCATCACCTTGCGGTGCTGGCGGCGCTCCAGGACCGCTTCCAGGCCCGCGCACAGGGCGAGCGCCGACTTGCCGGTGCCCGCGCGTCCGCCCATCGACACGATGCCGACGTCCGGGTCCAGCAGCAGGTCCAGCGCGATGCGCTGTTCCGCGCTGCGGCCGTGGATGCCGAACGCCTCGCGGTCGCCGCGCACCAGCCGCACCCGGCCGTCCGGGGTGACCCGGCCCAGCGCCTTGCCGCGCTCCGACTGGAGCACGAGCCCGGTGTGCACCGGCAGGTCCGCCGCCTCGGCCAGCTCGACCGTCTCCTGCGAGAACAGCGCGTCGACCTCGTCGGCGCCGACCGTCAGCTCCTCCATACCGGTCCAGCCCGAGGTGATCGCCAGCTCGGCCCGGTACTCCTCGGCCAGCAGGCCGACGGAGGACGCCTTCACCCGCAGCGGCAGGTCCTTGGACACGACGGTGACGTCGTACCCCTCGGCCTGCAGATTGCGGGCGACCGCCAGGATGCGCGAGTCGTTGTCGCCGAGCCGGAAGCCCGCAGGGAGCACCCCGGGGTCCGAGTGGTTCAGCTCGACCCTGAGAGTGCCGCCGAAGTCGCCGATCGGGATCGGTGCGTCGAGCCGGCCGAACCTGATCCGGAACTCGTCGAGCAGCCGCAACGCCTGGCGGGCGAAGTAGCCGAGCTCCGGGTGGTGGCGCTTGGCTTCCAACTCCGTCACCACGACGACGGGCAGCACGACCTCGTGCTCGTCGAAACGGGTGAAGGCATTGGGGTCTGCGAGCAGCACGCTGGTGTCGAGTACGTACGTGCGCCGGTCGTGAACACGGCGATTCTTGCTGGTCACCACGTGTGGACGAACCCCCTCGGGGAGAGGCGAGGCTGCGGTCCGGCAACCGTGGGCCGGATGCCGGTCTGCCAGTGGTATGCCCGGGAAATCCGGTACCCATGCGGATGCATATGACAGTCACCCGACGGTCATGATCCGGTCACCGGCCGCTCGCCCCCGGTTCGGCGGCGGGGCGGACCGCGACACCAGCCACGGTAACTCCGCCGACTGTGCCGTCAACAGCCGTTTTGTCCAGGTCAGCGCCCGGTTACGCTCCGTAGCGCCGGTGCCGGGCGGCGTAGTCCCGCAGCGCCCGCAGGAAGTCCACCTTGCGGAAGGCGGGCCAGAAGACCTCGCAGAAGTAGTACTCGGAGTGCGCACTCTGCCAGAGCATGAAGCCGGACAGCCGCTGCTCGCCCGACGTGCGGATCACCAGGTCGGGGTCGGGCTGGCCGCGGGTGTAGAGGTGCTCCGAGATGTGCTCGACGTCCAGGATCTCGGCCAGGTCCTCGATGGAGGTGCCGCGCCCGGCGTGCTCGTACAGCAGCGAGCGGACCGCGTCGGCGATCTCCTGCCGGCCGCCGTAGCCGACCGCGACGTTCACCAGCAGGCCGCCGATGCCGTGGGTGGCCTGTTCCGCCTCCTTGAGCACCGCCCGCGTCCTGTCGGGGAGGAGGTCCATCGTGCCCACGTGGTGGACCCGCCAGCGGCCGGTGGCGGCCAGCCCGGTGACCGCGTCCTCGATGATGCCCAGCAGCGGCACCAGCTCGCCGGAGGGCCGGTCGAAGTTGTCGGTGGACAGCAGCCACAGGGTGACCACCTCGACACCGGTCTCCTCGCACCAGCCCAGCAGCTCGGAGATCTTGTCCGCGCCCGCCTGGTGGCCCTGCTCCGCGGTGCTGCTCGCCGCCTTCGCCCAGCGCCGGTTCCCGTCGAGGATGACACCGATGTGCTTGGGGCCCTGGGCAACGTCGAGCTTGCGTTCCACCCTGCGGGAGTACAGCCCGTACACCAGATTGCGCAGATTCATCGCGTACCAGCCCCTCCTGCGCTCGGTCGCTGAGGCGCCAGGGTACTGCCCGAAAGGGTGTCCGGACGAACCGGGTCGTGGCGCGGCCGGCCGCCCGGCGCGGCGGACGGACGGATCGCCGTGCAGGTAGTAAGCGGTTCGGCCGACCGTGATAAGGAGGAACTGTGAACATCAGAAACCTCTACCGCGCCGCCGAAGAGCGCTACGGCTCCATGGAGTACCGCAGGACCGGCCGCAGCGGGCTCAAGCTGCCGGCGGTCTCCCTCGGCCTGTGGCACAACTTCGGCGACGACCGCACGCTGGACTCCCAGCGCGCCATCCTGCGCCGCGCCTTCGACCTCGGCGTCACGCACTTCGACCTGGCCAACAACTACGGCCCGCCCTACGGCGCCGCCGAGGCCAACTTCGGCACCCTGTTCGCGCAGGACTTCCGCCCCTACCGCGACGAGCTGGTCATCTCCACGAAGGCCGGCTACGACATGTGGCCCGGCCCGTACGGCGAATGGGGCTCGCGCAAGTACCTGCTGTCCTCGCTCGACCAGTCGCTCGGCCGGATGGGCCTTGACCACGTCGACATCTTCTACTCCCACCGCTACGACCCCGACACCCCGCTGGAGGAGACGATGGGCGCGCTCGCGTCCGCCGTCCAGCAGGGCAAGGCGCTCTACGTCGGCATCTCCTCCTACGGCCCCGAGCGCACCCGGGAGGCCGCCCGCATCCTGCGGGACCTGGGCGTGCCCGCGCTCATCCACCAGCCGTCGTACTCGATGATCAACCGGTGGATCGAGGACGAGGGCCTGCTCGACGTGCTGGAGGAGGAGGGCATGGGCTGCATCGGCTTCGTGCCGCTCGCCCAGGGCCTGCTGACCGACCGCTACCTCGGCGGCATCCCGGAGGGGTCGAGGGCCGCGCAGGGCAAGTCCCTGAACCCGGCGCTCGTCAACGACGAGACGGTCGCCCGCTTGCGGGCGCTCAACGAGATCGCGGCCGGGCGCGGCCAGTCGCTGGCGCAGCTCGCGCTGTCCTGGGTGCTGCGTGACCCCCGGGTCACGTCCGCGCTGATCGGGGCGTCGTCGGTCGCGCAGCTGGAGGCGAATGTGGCGGCGGTCGGGGCGGCGCCGCTGACCGCGGAGGAGCTGGCGGAGATCGACCGCCACGCGGTGGAGCCGGTCGGCGTGAACCTCTGGTCGGTCAGCAGCGACGCGTAGTTCTTTCGCCGGCTTCCCGCCCGGGTGCCCTCCGCTCAGGAGGGCACCCGGGCGGGGCGCGGGGAACTGCGCGACCAGCCACGGCGGCGGATCAGGTGGGCCGCCACCGCACATGGCACCCGCCCTAGCGCACGAGGAGCGTCGCCGCGCCGGCGAGGAGCATGAAGGGGCCGAAGGGCAGCGGCGACTTACGGGTCGCGCGGCCCGTGAGGAGGAGCGCCAGGCCGACCACCGCGCCCAGGGCGAAAGCCGCGAACGTGCCGGCGACCACCGTGCCCCATCCGTACCAGCCCAGCGGCAGCGCCACCGTGGGGGCGAGTTTGACGTCTCCGAAGCCCATGCCGGACGGGTTGATGAGGAAGAGCAGGAAGTACAGGACGCCGACGGCGGCGGCGGCGAGCAGGGCGCGGGTCCAGGAGCCCTGGTGGGACGGGAGGAGGGCGGCGGCGCCCAGCAGGGCCGCGGTGGCCGCGAAGGCGGGCAGGGTGAGGACGTCGGGCAGCCGGAAGACGCGCAGGTCGACCAGCGCGAGGGTCAGCCAGACGGGGGCCAGCGCCAGCCAGACGACGAGTTCCGGGTGCGGCCCGGTGGCCGCCGCGAGGCCCGCGCAGAGCAGCGCGCTGCCCACGGCGGGGAGCGGCCCGTGGCCGTAACGGCGCCCGGGCGTACGGCAGTCGGGGCACGACGCGGGGCCGAGCCAGCCGCGCGCGCCCGGCGGCAGGGGGTGGCCCAACGGGCAGGCGGCGGCCCACGGTTCACCGGACGGGACCGCCAACCGGTGTGCGGCACGCGGCAGTAGCAGCCCGCTCACCGTTCCCCACACGGCCGCGGCCACGATCGGATAGACATGCACCGGGCCGACCGTACACGTACACCTGCGCGAAGGGCGGGGCCATGGGCCGACGTTGGCACGACGGGGACTTCACGCTGGGCACCCCGGAGGCCGAAGTGCCGCTGCGGGTCGCGGCGTCCTACCGCGCGAGGACCCGCGGGCTGCTCGGGCGGGACGGCGTCGAGGGCGCGCTGCTGCTCACCCCGGCGTCGAGCGTGCACACCGTACGGATGCGGTTCGCGATCGACGTGGCCTATCTGGACCGGCGGCTGCGGGTGATCGCGGTCCGTACGATGCCGCCGGGGCGGGTCGGCCGGCCGCGGCTGCTGGCCCGGCACGTGCTGGAGGCCGAGGCCGGCGCGCTGGCCCGGTGGGGCGTACGCCGGGGTGTCCGGCTGGACGTCCGCTGAGCCGGTTTCCGTCCGCTTTGTTCCGCATGCGGGCAATTGATGGTGCGGCGGCCCCTGGGCTGCTGATAGGCATACAGGATGTTCTCCACCACCTCCGCCGAGATATCCCCGCACTCCGAGCTTCCGACCGCTGACGCGCTGTGCCGGTGGGCGGCGCGGGACCGTACCGCCGGGCGGGTCTTCACCCGCGGGGCGGCCGTCGCGGTGGCCGCACCCGGGCTCTCGCTGCGCGACCGGCTGGTGGTGACCGGCCCGGCAGGTGACGCGATACCCCTGGTGCGGGACGTGCTGGCGGAGGTCGGCCGCGGCTACCGGCCGTTCGGCGACCGCGGCCTCGTCGACGCCCTGGTCATGGCCGTACCCGAACTGCGCCCCACGGCCGGTTTCGGCTGGATGGACCGCACGGGCGCACCCGCCGTCCGCCCCGACGGCACCGCCGGCTGGCTGCCGCCCGCCGCCGCACCGGGCATCGCCGCCCTGCTCGACCAGGCCTTCCCGCACTCCTACGCCTACCCGGGACGCCCCGGCGCCGACGACCGCTGGGCGGGCATCATGCCGGGCGACGGCTCCGGCACACCGCTGGCGGTCGCCGCCCTCGCCTGGTGCGCCCCCACCGTGGGCCTGCTCGCGGGCGTCGCCACCGCCCCCGCCGCCCGCGGTCGCGGCCTGGGCCGGCAGATCTGCGCCTTCGTCCTCGCCGAGGCGCTGGCCGCGTACGGCACCGCCGCGCTGGTCGTGGACGACGGCAACACCCCGGCCCTGCGGCTCTACCGCTCCCTGGGCCTGGCCTACCGCCCGCTGCGTGCGGCGGCCTTCGCGGCCTGACCGGACGCCCGGCGCGGCGGGCACAAAAAACGGGCCGGTTCGCAGGGGGGGAGAGCGAACCGGCCCGAGGGGGGGAGTTACACCGTACCGCGTCCGGGCCCGCATCTCGCGCGTTACGCGGCAGGAGGAGTGAACGTGATTTCCACACGGCGGTTCTGCTGGCGGCCACTTTCGGTGGAATTGTCCGCTATGGGGTAATCCTCACCGTAGCCGCGCACCTGAAATGTGTGGGACGCGTCACCGGCACTGCCCAGCGCCGCCGCCAGCACTTGGTACACCGCCTGCGCGCGCTGCTTCGACAGCGCCTCACCGTGCTCGTCGCTCCCCAGATTGTCCGTGAACCCGAAGACCCGAATGGGTGACGTGACGTGGCGGGTGTTGATGTCCGCCGCGATCGCCTGGATCCTGGAGGTCGCGGACGGCGACAGCGTCGCGCTGTCCCTGGTGAAGACCACCTCCGACTGGAGCGCGTAGGTGACCGTCGAGTTCGACGTCTCCTGCCGCTGCTCCGGCTGACTCGCCGCGACCGAGGACTCGTCCGTCACCGACACGATGTCCAGCACCTTGGACGCGGCCAGCGTCGAACCCTCGGGCAGTTGCAGATTCGGCGATGTCGGATCGATACGGACCGGAGCGGCGGGCACCGCGTCGCCCGCAGTAGGCGGCGGATTCGTGTCCGCGAACGCCTGCGGCGCCGCCGCGGCGAGCAGGACGACGGTGAGCGTGAGAGTGGCGGCGGCCGCCGTGCGTTTCATCGGGATCACCCCTCGGAGATGGTGATTTTGGCGGGCGGCATGGTGGGCAGCTCGAACTCCACCTCGGTGGTGGCGGCGGGGGGGGAGGGGAATTGAGCGAAGAAGGGGCGCGACTCCTTGGGCTCGATCATGATCAGGCCCATGGTGCACAGGCACTTCCCCTCAGTGTCCCGGAGCACGTAGTACCGCTTCTTACCCGCCTCGTCGATGAGAACCGCTCCGGCCACGGAGGGACCTGAGGGAATCAGCGCCGTTTCCGGGCCGCGCCAGTCGACCGCGTTGAACGCCGACGTGCCGTTGTTGGTGAGCGAACCCTGGACGGTGACGAAGCCGTCCTCGTCCCGCACCGCCGAGTTGATCACCACCTGGACGCCGTCCTCGCCCTTGAGCTGCGCAAGGATCTGGGTCGGAGTGTCGTTCGGCGAAGCCTCGTTGCCCGCCGAACCGGCCTTCTTGGACGCACTCGCCGAGGATGAGGGTTTGTCGGCGTCCTTGTCGCCGCCTCCCCCGCTCCCACCGCAGCCTGCCAGTGTGATGACGGCCGCCACGGCGAATGCCACCGCTGTCGTAGCCCTGCGCCGGATTCCCATGACTCCCCGCTCCTCGCTTCCCCGCCGGCCTGCTCTCACTTGCTCAAATGGACTGCGTAGAACTGCGACAGATCCAATGCGAAGTTCGCCGCTGTCGGATCGACCGTGATGACGCCGTCGCGGCACCTGAACCTGACCCCCTTCCCGTCCGGTTCCGCCGCGTCACAGCGCGGCGTGACCACTGCGGTCGCCTCCGCCGTCGGATAGACCGTGTCCGTGCCGTGCACCACCGACCTCCCGACGCTCTCCAGCGACTTCACGTGCACGGTGTATCCGTTTGTGCCGGCGTCCTGGGTGCAGCCGCCCGGTTCCGTGGCCGCGTCATTGTCGTTGGCGTACCGCATCGCCTCGGTACAGGCCGCGCTGCTGTCCATCCCCACCTTAGCGAGCAGGTCGCTCAACGCCCCGACGTCGCCGGACGCGAGAGCGGCGAGGAACGGGTCGTGCAGTTCGTCCCGGCTTTCCCGGGCGGCGGCCAGCGCGGCCGCGTCCGCCGCGGCCTGCGCGGTGTTGCGGGCCACGGCCGCCTGGCCGACCGCGAAGTACGCGAAGGCGAGGAGGAAAAGCGCCGTGATGGCCACGACGTAGATCCCGACGGTCTGGCCCGCGTCGTCGCGCGCACGGGCGGCTACTTGGTGATCTTGGTGATCTGGTCCAGGATGCCCTTCGCCACCGCGTCCCCGATCTTGCTGGTCAGCAATACCCCGATGATCAAGGCGATGACCACCGCGATGCCGAGGTACTCGAAAGACGTCTGGCCGCGGTCGCCCCGGCCGCGCTCGGTCAAAGCCTGCGTGGTCCTGACATAAAGCCGGACTGCCCACCTGTTCATAACTGTTCGCCCCATTCTTCGTCACCTGACTCGTGCGTGCGGCAGCCGTGCGCTGCCCGTCGGGGTCGGGGATGGTGGTCACGGCGCACCGCCTCTCGCTGGTGGTCGGTTGTCGTCCGCAGCGGATTGGTTCGAATTGCAGGTGCAAATATGGTTGCGAATGCAAAGGTACACCCGAACCTCGGGCATCCGCAGCCGGTTGTGCGCCATTCGCCGCGACGGCGAGTGGCGTGTACAGCATGCCGGTTGGTCACCGCCGGTCGCACCCCGATCACCCGTTTCCGAAGACATCGCCGAAGTGGATTTGTGATCCGATGATCATTCCGGAGATCATCAGGATCATGGTGGCGGGGACCAGCAGGACGGTGATGACGCCGGTGGCGCGCGGGACCATGCGGGCCGCGCGGCGGCGGGCGTTCTGGGCCTCGGTGCGGCGCATGTCGGTGGCGATCTGCAGCAGGGTGCGGGCGATCGGGGCGCCCAGCTCCTCGCCCTGCTGGAGGGCGGTGACGAACTGGCCGACCTGGTCGCTGTGGTTGCGCTTGCGGAGCTGGTCGAAGGCGTCCCGGCGGCTGACGCCGACGTCCATCTGGCGCAGGGCGACCCGGATCTCGTCGGACCAGGGGCCGGTGTAGACGGAGTTGACGCGTTCCAGCGCCTGCCGGAAGCCGAGGCCCGCGCTGACGACGACGGCGAGGACGTCGAGGAAGTCGGGCAGGGTGCGTTCGATGTCGTCGCGGCGGCGGCGGACGGCGAGCCAGATGCCCAGGTCGGCCCAGCCCCAGCCGTAGGCGAGCAGCAGCAGGGCCAGGAACCAGCTGCCGCGGGTGAGCAGCACCAGGGCGGACAGGCCGCCGAGGAAGCCGTAGACGGCGCGGCGGGCGGCGTAGCGCTCGACGGTCAGGCCGTGCGGGTGGCCGGCGTGGTCGATCCTGGCCCGCATCTTCGCGATACGGGCCGGGCCCATCATCCGCAGCACGAGCGGCGCCCAGCGGATGCCGAGCCGGTCGATGGCGTTGCCGGTGCGGGTGGTGCGGGTGCGGCCGACGTCGAGCGCGAGGGCGAGGTCGTCGGGCAGCTTGACGTCGGCGCGCAGCAGCCCGACCGCGTGCACGACGCCGAACGCGCATACGGCCAGCGCCAGCGCGAGTCCGAGGCCGATGAGAGTCATTCCGGGCTCCTCGTGGGCCGGTTGGCCGGCCGTCTGGTCCAGCCGGCCGCCACCGCGGCCGTACGCCCAGCTGTATGACAAGCCGTACGCCTGCTCGTCGATCCGGCCGCCACGTCGGCCGTACGCCCGGTCATACGTCGATCCTCGACATGCGGCGGATCAGGACGAAGCCGAGCGTGTACAGGCCGAGCGCGATGATCACGCAGATCCGGCCGATCGTGGAGCCGGTCATCGCGCTGAGCGAGCCCGGCATGATCCGGTCGAGCAGGAAGAGCGAGCCCAGGCCGATGACGGGGACCGCGTAGGCGGTGACGGTGACCTGGGACATCTGGGTACGGATCTCGCGCCGGGTCTCCTTGCGCTCCTCCAGGGTGACGGTGAGGTTGCGCAGCGACTCCACGACCGAGCCGCCGGCCCGGCTGGAGAGCACGAGGGTGGAGACGAGGACGATCAGCTCCCGGCTCGGAAGGCGCTGTTGCAGCTCGCCGAGGGAGTCCTCGACGGAGTGCCCCATGGCCATGGCGTCGGCGACCTGCCTCAGCTCCTCGCCCGCGGGCGCGTCCAGCTCCTCCGCGGCCATCGACACCGCGGTGCGCAGGGCGAGCCCGGCCTGCGTGGCGTTGGCCAGGACGCGTGCCAGGTCCGGGAGTTGGGCGATGAAGCGCTCGGTACGGATCCGGCGGCGCCAGCTGAGGAAGGAATAGGCGGCCCAGCCGGCGATCAGCGCGGCGATCGGGCCGAAGAAGGGCGCGAGCAGCGCGGCGGCGGCCACCCAGGAGCCGGCCACCAGGCCGACCACGGCGGCGGTGAACTGCCCGGGGGTGAGGTCGGTGCCGGTGGCGGCGAGCCCGCCGGCCAGCCGGCGGCCCCAGGCGTAGCGGCGGACCCGGCGGTCGAGCCAGGCGAAGGCGACCGGCGGCCCGCCGAGCCCGGTGTCCTCGCCCGCCTCGGCGGCGAGCCGTTCGACCAGCGCGGCACGGTCGGCACGGCCGCCGCGCCAGGCGTGCAGGCCGCCCACGGCGAGCGCGAGGGTGACCAGGGTGGCGCCGAGCACCAGCAGCGGGTAGGGGCCGGCGGCGAAGTTCCGGCCGGCGGCGGCGAGGACGGCGTGCGGCGGTCCCGCGGGGGTCAAGGGGCCCGGCGGCAGCGTCATTTCGCCTCCCGGCTTTCGAGTTCGAGTTCGCTGGCGCCGATACCGAAGGCGGCGGGGACGTGCTCGCCCGCGAGGTAGAGGCGTTCGCCGATCTCCCGCGGCAGCGGGCGGTGTTCGTACCAGCCGCGGACGATGCGGTCGACGCCGAGCGGCTCGACGCGGAAGCGGGTGGCGGAGGTGAGCTGGAAGACGTTGCGGCCGTGCGAGGAGAGGACGGCGATCTCGGCGATGCGGCGGGTGCCGTCGATGTGCCGGTGCAGCTGGACGAGGACGTCGACGGCGCTGTTGATCTGGTCGCGCAGCGCCTCGAAGGGGATCTTGACCTCGCTCATCGACGCCAGGGTCTGGAGCCGGAGCACCGCGTCCTCCGCGGAGTTGGCGTGCACGGTGGCCAGCGAGCCGTCGTGGCCCGTGGACATCGCCTGGAGCATGTCGAGCGTCTCGCCGCCGCGCACCTCGCCGACGATGATCCGGTCGGGCCGCATGCGCAGCGAGTTGCGTACCAGGTCGCGGATGGTGATCCGGCCTTCGCCCTCGACGTTGGGCGGCCGGGACTCCAGCCGGATCACATGCTCCTGCTGCAGCTGGAGTTCGGCAGCGTCCTCGACGGTGATGATGCGCTCGCCGTCGGGGATCAGCCCGGACAGCGCGTTGAGCAGCGTCGTCTTGCCCGAGCCCGTGCCGCCGCTGACGATGATGTTGCACTTGGCGCGGACGAACGAGGACAGCAGCAGCAGCATGTGCTCGTCGAGCGTGCCCAGGCCGATGAGTTCCTGGAGCGTGTACGCGCGCGGGAAGCGGCGGATGGTGAGGGTGGGTCCGGTCAGGGACAGCGGCGGGATGACGACGTTGACCCGCTCGCCCGAGGGCAGGCGGGCGTCGACCATCGGATTCGACTCGTCCACACGGCGGTTGACGGTGGAGACGATGCGCTCGATGGTCTGGAGCAGCTGTTCCTCCGAGGAGAAGCGGGCGGCGACGGCCTCGACCCGGCCGCCGCGTTCGACGTAGATCCGGTTCGGTCCGTTGACCATGATCTCGGTGACCGACGGGTCTTCGAGCAGCGGTTCGAGGATGCCGAGGCCGAGCGCCTCGTCCACCACGCGGCGGATCAGCGCGGCCCGCTCCGCGGTGGACAGCACCGGGCCCTCGCGGCTGATGATGTGGCCGAGCACCCGCTCCAGGCGGGACCTGCGCTCGGCCGCGGGGAGCGCCGACATCTCGGCGAGGTCGATCTCCTGGAGCAGCTTGGCCCGGTAGACGGCGACCAGGCTGCTCTCGTCGGGCTGGGGGGTGGCCTCTTCGACGGTGAGGCGGGCGCGCAGGCTCATGGGGTGGTGTCCTCCTTCGGCATGGTCGCGGTACGCGACACGGGTCCGAAGAGGTGCACTCCGGGGAGGACGGAGGGGACGCGGATGCTGGCCTCCGCCTTGATCGTGGCCTGGTCGTTCTGCGGGAAGCCGATCGTGGCGGTCAGCCAGTCGCTGACCGCGTCCTGCCCGGCCTGCCGCCCGGCGGCGACGCCCCCGTCCGGGTCGGGCAGCGCGGCGGTACGCGCGGCGGTACGGGCTGCCGTGCCGGCCTGCTCACCGCAGTAGGCCACGAGGCCGAGCTGGACGCCGGCGAGGGCGATGAGCATGAGGAACGGGACCATCCCGAGGTATTCGAGCGAGGCGACCCCTCGGTCGCGCCAGGCCCCGCGCCGCCCCCGCGCGAGGTGGTGCCCCCCGGGGGCACGCAGCCGGACCAGGGGCCTGAGGAACGGCGCCCCCGTCCCCCCACGACCGTGGCGGGACGACGACCGCCGCCGCTCCAAGAGCGCGGGGAACTGCGCGGCCGGCCCACGCCCACCGTCACGTGCGGACGCACCGCCACCACCCCAGGGGCGCGGGGAACGGCGCGGCCGGCCCCCACCGGAGCGCGGGCCGTCACCGGCCCGGAGGGTCTCTTCGGTCCGCCCCGGACCACCGGCCGGTGGCCGGTGGAAAAGTGTGGGGGTCATGGGGCCGGCCTCTCGTCGACCGTTCTGGCGTGGCCCGTCACGTGGAACGGGAAGTCGATCGCGCCGGGAAACAGCACCGGCACCTTCAGCGTGACCTTGGCGTCGATCGTCCCGCCGCCCCGGGTGACGCCGACCTCCGCGTCCCCCGACCACGCGTCGGGCAGATCGCTCTTGGCCGCCGCCTCGCCCGCGCCGCCGGCGTCCTCCGCCACCGCGGCCGCCCGCGCGGCCTCGTCCGCGGCGTTGCCGGCCAGGGTGAAGGTGTAGCCGGCCAGGACCGCCTGCCAGACCAGGATCAGGGTGACCAGGATGATCGGGGTCATCCCGAGGGTCTCCAGGGTGACCTGGCCGCGGTCGCCGCCGCCGCGGCGGGACTTCTTGCCGCGGACCGGGGGGAGCGTGGCGCCGGTGACCAGGCCCAGCTCGCCCGCCAGGGTCCAGATGCCGGCCTTGACGGTGGAGCGGGCGTCGAGCTCGTGGAGGCGGCCGGCGTCGATGACGGGCTGGAGCTCGCGGAAGGCGGCCGGCACGACGGACGCGGCGACGCGGGTGCCGGTGATGCGGCCGATCAGGGTCGGCTGGATCTCGCTGCCGCGGGTGTGGCGGTTGACGACGGTGGTGGTGTCCTGGGGCTTGCGTATCTGGAGCCGGTCCCACATCCGCACCATGCGCTTGGCGGCGCGGACGGCGACGACGTCGGGGGTGGTGACCAGGACCGCGGTGTCGGCGACTTCGACGGCGGCGGCGTTCGCGCTGGTCATCTGGGTGCCGCAGTCGACGACGACGACCTCGTAGCGCTGCCGCAGCGCGGTCAGGACGAGGCGGGCGGCGCGGTCGGAGACCTCCTCGCCGCGTTCGCCGTCGGCGGGGGCGAGCAGCAGGGCGGGGCCGGACTCGTGGACGTACATGGCGTCGTGCAGGACCCGGGAGGACACGTCGGCGATGTCGGCGAGGTCGGCGACCGAGCGGCGGAACTGCACATCGAGGTAGGAGGCGATGTCGCCGCCCTGGAGGTCGAGGTCGACCAGGGCGGTGGAGCGGCCGGAGGCGTGGGCGGCGAGGGCGAGGTGGATGGCGGTGACGGTGGTGCCGACGCCGCCCTTGGCTCCCGCGACGGCGATCAGCGTGCCGCCGGCGACCGTGGGCAGGGCGGCGCGCTGCGGGCCGAGGTGGCGGCGGACACCGGCGGCCCAGGTGGCGGCGGCGTCGACGCGGACGCCCAACTCGTCGTAGGACAGCGGGAGTCCGACGACGCCCCGGGCGCCGGAATTCATCGCGGCGGCCAGTGCGGCGGGGCCGGGGTCGGCGGTGAGCAGGACGACGCCGACCGCGGGGAAGCGCAGCGCGATGTCGCGGACCAGGTCGAGCGCGGGCATCGGGCCGATCGTCTCGTGGACGATGACGACCTCGGGCAGTTCCTCGACGCCGGTCTCGGCGGCGCGGGCGAGCAGTTCGAGCAGCGCGGTGGAGTCGTTCAGCGCGGGTGCCGGTTCCGTACCCGGGAGCTGGCCGAGCAGCCCGAGCAGCGCCCGGGCTGCGTCGGCGTCGGAGGTCGCGGCGACGATGCGTACGGTCACGAACGGCCACCTCCGCCGCTGGCGGTGTCTCCGGACAGGGTGTAGTTGCGCGAGCTGTCCGGCGGGGCTGCGCTGTCGCCGGGAGCGACCAGGGCGAGGCGTACGTGTTCGGCGAACGACTCGGCGTAGGCGACGCGTTGGGCGTCCTCGGCGCCGAGCGCGAAGGTGATGGGCACGCCCTCGGCGGACTGCCGCTGGGCGTTGGCGTCCTTGTCGAAGGCCTTGATCTCGCCGACGTCGATGACCTGGGCGCCGGCCACGATGATCCGGGAGAGGTCGGGGTCGGTGTCCTTGCGGCCGGCGAAGGTGGCGAAGATGTTGACCCGGGCGCCCGGGGTGATCTTGCCGGCGACTCCGGTCTCCGCGTCGATCATGATGGCGATCTCCATCTGCCCCGGTTGCAGTTCGGGCCGGGACGCCACCATGTCGCTCTGCAGCAGCGAGCCCTTCTTGAGCGCCACCGCGGCGATCTTGCCCTGCACCTGCCCGAGGTCGCGTATCGCGGTGTCCGGCAGCCAGCGCGACGGGACCTGTATCCGGTGCACGTTGGCGCTGCTGAGCTGCTGGTACGCGGCGATGTCGGAGGACAGTTCGTACGCCGTGACCTTCTCCCCGACCTGCGACCGCGCGTCGTTGACGACGGCGAGCACCCCGGCGAAGGCGGCGACCGCGCAGACGGCGGAGACCACCAGGAGGACGACACCACGGCGCTGACGTGAGTTCATGTGCGGGCGGACCTATCGCTTGTGGGGTTCGAGTTGGGGGCGGCGCGGGGTCTCCACGGCCCGGCTGCCGGGCTCGGCGGCGTGTTTGGCCGGCGCCTGCCGGTCCGCGAGCCGGGTGGCGCAGAACAGGCACTGGTCGCCGATGACTTCGAGCCCGCACCAGGTGCAGGTGTCGCGCCGCACGGAGGTGACGAGCTGGTAGAGCATGCCGACGTCGGCGATGTAGGCGGTGAACTCGACCAGCTTGGCGGTGCCCCACCAGCGGGCCGAGTCCGGCGGCAGCGGCACTTCGCGCAGGTGCTGGGAGTTCCAGGCGGTGGCCAGCGGCCCGGCGATCCAGCCGGGGTCGAGGCCCTTGCCCGCGACGGCGAGCTGCGTCTGGTAGCCCGGTCCCGGCGGGATCGCGGTGGGCTCGGCCTCGCCGAGGTAGGGCTCGGGGTGCGCGAGGACCGCGAAGTGGCGCCCGGGGACGAGGGACTTGACGTGGCTGCCGACGCCGACCGGCACCCGGTCGAGCTTGGCGACCGAGCCGAGCAGCGCGCCGGAGTGCAGGTAGTACGACAGCAGGCGGGCGGCGCCGGCCAGCACGCCGGGCCCGAGGTCGGTGCCGGCCAGCTGCCGCAGCTGCTCGGCGAGCAGCGTTCTGGCCAGCGGCGGCAGGGAGAGCGGCACGATCGCCAACCGGTCCGCCTCCAGGGCCGATCGGACGGTGTGCAGCCGGCGGCGGGCGGGGTCGTCGGCCTCGGCGGGGGCGAGCGCGACGACATGGCCGTGCGCGTCGAGCGCGGCCGAGATCTGCGTCAGCTGCTCCTCCAGCGGAAGTTCGAGGTCTTCCGACGTGACCGTGATGACGCTCGGCATCCGGAACCTCCCTCTTTCCACCGGATCAGGCCGTACAGCCTGGCGATTTCCGCTCGCAGCTTATCGATGTGTAGCGGGCTGGGCGCGCAAAGTTGCGGATCGGCGACTGTGAACGGCGGCTGTCCGCAAGAGGTCTTGACAACCCAATTGGTCTGGACCAACTTTCTTCCTTACCGGACCTTCCCGGTAATCCCTACGGCCTGCCCGGAGGTCCGGGCCACCCGCACTCCCACCACCCCCCAACTCCTTTGCCCCCAGGAGGCAGTCGTGGAACGTGCATCGCACGCGAATCGAGTCAGCCCTGCGCACCGCAGATCAACCGTCAAGCAGCGCACCATCGCCGCGCTCAGCGCGGCGGCGGTGATCGGCGCGGGCGTCGCGGCCGTCACCGTCGGCAGCGCGAGCGCCGCGACCACCAACCTCGTCGCCAACCCCGGCTTCGAGAGCGCCCTGTCGAACTGGAGTTGCACCGCGGGCAGCGGCGCGGCCGTGTCCAGCCCGGTGCACTCGGGAACGGGCGCGCTCAAGGCCACCCCGTCCAGCAGCGACACCGCCCAGTGCTCGCAGACCGTCAGCGTGCAGCCCAACTCCCAGTACACGCTCAGCGCGTGGGTCCAGGGCAGCTACGTCTACCTCGGCGCGACCGGCACCGGCGGCACCGACCCGTCCACGTGGACGCCGAGCGCGTCCGGCTACCAGCAGCTCAGCGTCAGCTTCACCACCGGCGCCAGCACGCGCTCGGTCACCGTCTACACGCACGGCTGGTACGCGCAGCCCGCGTACTTCGCCGACGACGTCACGCTGTCGGGCCCCGGCGGCACCGGCACCACTCCCCCGACCACCCCGCCCACCAGCCCGACCACCAAGCCGCCGAC
>NZ_JAJSYW010000152.1:0-33801 GCF_036815005.1 Streptomyces sp. IBSBF 2435
CCCCGCGCCCCTTCGGGGCACGTCCCGCCGTGCGGACAGCGCGCCACCGCCGTGGCCGGGCGCGCAGTTCCCCGCGCCCCTTCGGGCCACCCCATGCCGAAGGGGAACCGCGCAACCCCCGCCCGGGGGAGGCGTACCCCCCCCGCGCCGAGGGGACCGTCACGCGCGGCGGGGCGCGAAAAGCTCAGCCGCGCCCCGCGTCGTACGCGAGCTGCGCCGCAGCCACCGCGGCCACGCGGGACTCCGTCCACGCGGCCAGCGCCCGTACCTTGAGCGCGGCCTCCCGCCCGAGGTCCGTCAGGTCGTAATCCACGTGCGGCGGTATGACGGGCCGGGCGACGCGGCGTACGAAGCCGTCCCGCTCCAGCGTGCGCAGCGTCTGCGTGAGCATCTTCTCGCTGACGTCCCCGATCCCGTCCCGCAGTTCACTGAAGCGCAAAGTGCCGCCGTCGAGCAGGGACGCGAGCACCAGAACGCCCCACCGGCTGGTGACGTGCTCGAGAATGGCCCGCTCCGGGCAGATTACCTTCATGTATGTACCGTACTTCAAGGTGGGTACTTTCCATAAGTTAGCGTCCCGGTTACGGTGATCACGACAGCAGGAACGCATCATCAGGAACGCACTCCACCGGGAGATCCACCGTGAGCATCGTCGTCACCGGAGCCACCGGCCACCTCGGCCGCCTCGTCATCGCAGAGCTGCTGGCGCGCGGGGTCGCCCCCGCCGGGATCGCCGCCGCGGTGCGGGACACCGGCAAGGCGGCCGACCTCGCCGCGAGCGGCGTGGAGCTGAGGGTCGCGGACTACGACCGGCCCGAGACCCTCAAGGCCGCCTTCGCCGCGGGCGACCGCGTGCTGCTGGTCTCGGGGAACGAGGTCGGCCGCCGTATCCCGCAGCACACCGCGGCGATCGACGCGGCGGCGGAGGCCGGCGTGGCGCTGCTGGCGTACACCGGCGTACTCGGCGGTCCGGCCGCCGACTTCGTGCTCGCCGACGAGCACAAGGCCACCGAGGAGCACATCCTGGCCTCCGGGCTGCCGTACGTCTTCCTGCGCAACGGCTGGTACACCGAGGTCTACACGGCGAATCTGCCGGCGGTGCTCGAACACGGCGCCGTGATCGGCAACGCGGGCGACGGGCGGCTCGCGTCGGCCGCCCGGGCGGATTACGCGGCGGCGGCAGCGGTCGTCCTGACCGGGGAGGGCCACGAGAACCGGGCGTACGAGCTGAGCGGCGACACCTCGTGGAGTTTCCCCGACTACGCGGCCGTGATCGCCGAGCTGTCCGGGCGCGAGGTCGCCTACCACGACGTGAGCCCGGAGGAGCGGCAGGAGATCCTGACGGGCGTCGGGGTGCCGGCCGACTTCGCCGCGGTGCTGGTGGACGTGGACCAGGCGATCGGGCGCGGCCTGCTGGCCGGCACCAGCGGTGAGCTGGCCCGGCTGATCGACCGCCCGACGACGCCGCTGCGCGAGACGGTCGCGGCCGAGCTGGCGGCCCTCCAGGGGTAGCGCCGAAGGGACAGGCCGCCCGCCTGTCAGGACCATTCCGCGATACGGCCCTGGCACCATGGCCGTCCGACCGCTACGGTCGGACTGCCGCACCCGTACCCGCACCGCGTACGGCGGCTTGGGGGAGGACGGGCGATGGGCGAGAACCGCAAAGGGCTGGTGTTCGGGTTCGCGGCCTACGGCATGTGGGGCCTGTTCCCGCTGTACTGGCCGCTGCTCGAACCCGCGGGAGCCGCGGAGATCCTGGCCCACCGGATGGTGTGGTCGCTGGTGGTGGTCGCCGTACTGCTGCTGGCGCTGCGCCGGTGGGCCTGGATCACCGAGCTGATACGCCAGCCCCGCCGCCTGGCCCTGATCGCGCTCGCGGCGACCGTGGTGTCGGTGAACTGGGGCACGTACATCTGGGCCGTCAACGCCGGCCATGTCGTGGAGACCTCGCTCGGCTACTTCATCAACCCGCTGGTCACCGTGGGCCTGGCCGTCCTCGTCCTGCACGAGCGGCTGCGGCCCGTGCAGTGGGTGGCGGTCGGCATCGGCTGCGCGGCCGTCGGGGTGCTCGCGGTCGGCTACGGGCGGCTGCCGTGGATCGCGCTGGTCCTGGCCTTCACCTTCGGCACGTACGGCCTGGTGAAGAAGAAGATCGCCATGGGCGGGGTGGAGTCGCTGGCCGCGGAGACCTCCGTGCAGTTCCTGCCGGCCGCCGTCTTCCTGGTGGTCCTCGGCTCCCGCGGCGACTCGACCTTCACCCACCACGGCCCCGGCCACGCCACCTTGCTGGCCCTGTCGGGCGTGGCCACCGCGCTCCCGCTGGTGCTCTTCGGGATGTCGGCGAACCGGCTGCCGCTGTCCACCCTCGGCCTGATCCAGTACATGGCCCCGGTCTTCCAGTTCCTGATCGGCATCCTCCACTTCCACGAGACGATGTCCACCGAGCAGTGGATCGGCTTCCTGCTGGTCTGGTCGGCGCTGGTCCTGCTGACGGCCGACGCTTTGCGCAACGGCCGCCGTACCCGGGCGGCTGCGACTGCCGCGAGGTCGGCCGCCGCTCCGGCCCCGGAGCATGCCGCGGACCCCGCCACGGCCCCGGCCACCGGGGTGCCCGGGGCGACGGCGGGGCGCACCCCGGGGGTGTGACGCGGATCGCTTGACGCAAGTTCGATGCGCGCGCAACATATGCATATGCATGACTTCTCGGGGCGGCGGTTCCTCTTCCTGCTCGGCAGCACCCGCGCGGGCGGCAACACCGAGGCGCTGGCGCAGCGGGCGGCGGCGCAGCTGCCCTCCGACGTGGAGCAGCACTGGGTGCGGCTCGCGGAGATGCGGCTGCCGGAGTTCACCGACGTACGGCACGACGGCGACGGCTCGTACCCGCCGCCCACCGGGCAGGCCCGTACACTGCTCGACGCCACGCTGGAGGCGACCGACCTGGTCGTCGCGTCGCCGCTGTACTGGTATTCGCTGTCCACGCCGACCAAGCACTACCTCGACCACTGGTCCGGCTGGATGCGCGTACCCGGCGTCGACTTCCGCGCCCGGATGGCGGGCCGCACCCTGTGGGGCGTCACGGCCCTCGCGGGCACCGACCATTCCGACGCCGACCCGCTGGCCGGCACCCTCGCGAAGACCGCCCGCCACATGCGGATGACCTTCCGCGGCATGCTGCTGGCCAGCGCGACCCGCCCGGGCCAGCTCACCACCGACGAGGACGCGGCGCTGCGGGCGAAGACCTTCTTCACTCCCTGAGGGCGCCCCACACCACCTTCCCCTCGCCGACCCCTACCTGCCCCTGCCAGGCCGCACGCCCGCTCGTCCTCGTACGCTGCCCCGCGTCACGCGCGATCTTTACAGTCACCATTCGCGTGCGTAGAGTAACGATGCCGTCGATCAGGCAAGGCAGGGGGCGGCCATGAAAGTGGACAGGTTCACGGCCCGGTACGGGACGCGCGCGGGTGGTGACGAGGGGGACGGGCACCCCGGGACGCCGTGGACGCCGCCGCAGGAGCCGCCGTCGCCGGACGGGGACACCCCGCCCGGCGACGGGACGCACCGCAAGTGACGGTGATCGGTCGCAGAGTGCGGCCCGGCTGGGCGGAGTTGGTGCGCTTCCTGCTCGACTCCGGGGCCATGGCGCCGCAGTGGGGCGAGGCGTTCTGCGCGGTGGACCGCGCCCGGTTCCTGCCGCCGGTCATGTGGCCGTACGACATGGCGACCAGGACAAGCGCCGGCAGCGACCGGCGGGCGGACCGGGCCGGCTGGTACGGCTGGGCCGACGCCGACGTCCCGATCACCACCCAGTGGGACGACGGCCGGCACGAGGGCGCCGCTCCCGGCAGGGTGCCGACGTCGTCGGCCTCGGCCCCGTCCGTGGTCGCGGCGATGCTGCGCGACCTCGACGTGCACGACGGCGTGAAGGTGCTGGAGATCGGCACCGGCACCGGCTGGAACGCCGCCCTGCTCGCCCACCGCCTCGGCGACCGGCAGGTCACCAGCGTGGAGGTCGACCCGCAGGTCGCGGCCACCGCGACAGCCGCCCTGCACGGCGCGGGCCGCCACCCGGACGTGGTGGTCGCCGACGGCCTGCTCGGCCACCCGCCGGGCGCCCGCTACGACAGGCTCATCGCGACCGTGGCCGTACGCGCGATCCCGTACGCCTGGGTGCGGCAGACCGCTCCCGGCGGGGTGATCGTGGCGCCCTGGGGAACGGCGTACTCCCATGCCGACGCGGTGGTGCGTCTGGCCGTCGCCGACGACCGTACCGGCGCGCAGGGGCGGTTCACCCGGCCCGTGGAATTCATGAAGGCCCGCGCGCACCGGACGGCCCGGGCCCCGCACAGCGAGTACGTTCCGGGCAACGACGTCGCCGCCGCGGCCGAATCCGTCACGACCACCGGCCTGACCGCCGATGACCTCGGGCACCCGTTCCCCTTCGCCGCCGGCCTGCGCATCGGCCGCGACTGCACCAGTGCCGCGGACCGGCGCGGCGCGAGCGTCAGTTACTGGCTCTACGGGATCTCGGACCGCTCCTGGGCCGCGGCCGTCCTGCACGACGGGCGACCGACGTCCACCGTCTACCAGGGCGGCCCCCGCCGCCTGTGGGACGAGCTCGAGACCACCCACCGCTGGTGGACCGCCGCCGGCAGACCCGGCACCGACCGCTTCGGCCTGACCACCACCCCCGACGGCGACCGCCCCTGGCTCGATGCCCCGCAGCAGCCGCTCTGACAGCCCGGCGGCAGCCCGTCAGGTGAGGGGTTTGGGCCAGACGAGGACCTCCGTGCCGGGCTGGCGTTCGGAGAAGTGGCCGCGGGGGGAGGTCTCGTGGAGGAGGTCGCGCAGGGAGGTCTCGAAGGCGGCGCGGTGGGGGCCGAAGAGGTGGGGGGCCGAGAAGGACAGGGAGAAGACGCCCGCGACGACGTCGTCGTACGTGCGTACCAGCGGCCGGCCGCCGGGGACGGCGAGGCGCTGCGGGGCGGTGAAGCCCGCGCGGGTGAGGATCGCCGCCTCGCCGCCGGGGGTGCCCTGGGGCAGCAGGCTCCGGCCGGCCCGGCGGACCGGGCCGAGGTAGCGGGCGACCAGGTCACCGATCGCCGCGTGCGGCACCGCCGGGTACGGGAGGCCCTCGGCGGTCGTGGCCCCGGTCTTCACGTCCGAGAGGTGCACCAGCGCCCCGCCGGGCGCGAGCATGTCCCGGACGGTCGCCGCCACCAGGTCGCGGTCCATCCAGTGGAAGGACTGGCCGAAGGTCGCGACGGTGAACGTCCCCAGACCCGCGGGCAGTTCCTCCGCCCGGGCCCGTACCCACCGCGTCCTCTCCCCCACCCCGGCCTCGGCGGCCCCGCGCCCGGCCTCGGCGAGCATGTCGCCGTCCGGGTCCACTCCGACGACCTCGGCGAAGGCATCCGCCAGGCTCAGCGCGAGGGTTCCCGGCCCGCAGCCCACGTCGAGCAGCCGCCCGCGCCCGTCGAGCCGCAGCGCCTCGGCGAGCACGGCCGCGAGACCGGGGGCGTAGGGCAGCCTGCCGCGCCGGTAGTAGGCGGCAGCGCCCGCGAACAGCGTCTCGTCCCACTCCCAGCCGCCCGCCACGCCGCCCGCCTCCCGGAGATCCGCAACCGGCCGCCGATGATGCCACGCCGGCCCAGCGGCCCGCCGCGAATATCGCGTCGAGCGCCCCGGCGGCGTCGAGGAGGGCGTACGAGCGGGCCGTGATGCTCGCGTTCCGGGACGCGAGCGCGGCGGTGACGCCGGCCGAGCCGCGCCCGGTGCGCAGGGACGGCATCAGGGCGCGCAGCGGCGCGATGCGGTAGCCGGCGGCGCGGAGCTGCTGGACGACCCGGGCTCGCGGGCCTGGGGCGGGGACTTGAGGGTTGGCACCGGCACTCCCCCGTTCCGCGGACCGAAGTCTCCACAAGCACCTCAATGAACGCTTGAGCCCATGGCCATCGACGACGTCATCGACTTCACGGCCGGCCTCGACGGCGTCCTGGCCGTCCGGCCGCAGCCCGGCGACGGCTCGCCGGAGATCAGCTGGGGGACAGTTGCGTCTACTACGCGCCGGACGGCGTCGTGCCGGCCGCGGCGCGGTCCTTCGCCACGGCCGGCACGAAGGACTGCCCCGGCGACGAGCGGTCGCGCCTGGACCGCCCCGGCGCCTTCCGCACCGGTCTCGCCGCCGGGAGGGACGCCTTCGTCGCGTGGGGACCGGGCACCCGCCCCGGGAGGCCGCCGCGGAGGACGGCCCCGGCGCGGACGACACGGTCGGGGCCCACCCCGTCTACGGCTCCGCCGGCTGGCTCGCGGTGGTGAACCCGGGTCCCCGGACCGATGTGGCGCTCCGCGACCTGCTGCGAACCGCCCACCGCCTCGCCCGCGCCCGGTACGGCCGGCGGAACGGGCCGGCGGCGGGCTGACCGGGGGTCAGGGGCGCCGGAGGAGTCGGCCGGCCTGCGGCCGGACAGGGACGGCTCCGGGCGGCGCGCTACGCCGTGATGTCGCGGGTGGTGAAGCGGGCCCAGGCGGCGGAGCCGAAGACGGCGGCGTAGACGGCCTGGAGGGCGAGGTTCTTGACGATGCCGGTCCAGATGACGGGGGCCCGCATCACATCGGCGAAGCTCAGCCAGTAGTGGGGGAAGAGGCAGGGCTGCACGGTGTGCAGCTGCGGGATGCTGTCGACGATCTGGATGGTGATCAGCAGGCCGACCGTGGCCGCCATCGCGCCGATACCGCTGTCGGTCAGGGTGGAGATGAACAGGCCGAGCGCGGCGAGGCCGATGAGCGAGGACGCCACGAGCAGCGCGATCAGCAGGCCGCGCAGGATGCCGTCGGACAGCGGGACGGTGTTGCCGGACAGCAGGGTGACATCGCCGACCGGGAAGAGCGCGAAGCCGACGATCACGGCGGACAGCACCACCACGAGGGTCGCGGCGACGCAGAAGGCCAGTACCGAGGCGTACTTGGCGAGCAGCAGCCGGGTGCGGCCGGCCGGGACGACCAGCAGATAGCGCAGGGTGCCGGTACTGGCCTCGCCCGCGACGGCGTCGCCTGCCACCACGCCGATGGCCATCGGCAGGAAGAAGGGCAGGGTTGCGGCGAGCGAGGCGAAGGCCAGGAAAAGGCCGTTGTTGCTGATCTGCTCCAGGAATGCCGGGCCGCCACCGCCGTTGCCGCCGACCGACCGGCCGCCGCGGGTCTCGATCCTGACCGCGGTGCCGACCAGTACCGGCACCCCGGCCAGCACGCCGAGCAGGGCGAGGGTACGGGCCCGGCGGAAGACGATCAGCAGCTCGGAGCCGAACAGGCCCAGCGACCACACCGCCCGGGTCGCGGGCGACGCCTGCGTGCGCCCCGGGGTTCGGTCCCCGTCCTGCCCGGGACCGCCCGCGCGGTCGTCGTCGTGCAGGCCGGTGCCCGCGGCGGTCTCAGCCCGCGACATCGAAACCCTCTCCCGTCAGTGCCACGAACGCGTCCTCCAGTGACGCCCGCTGCACCCCGAAGCCGCGCACCCGCACACCGGCCGCGACCAGTGCGGCGTTCAGCTCCGCCAGGTCGGGCGGGTCGGCGGGCAGCTCGCCGGTGACCAGGCCGCCGTGCGGGTCGGTGACCAGCTCGGTCACGCCGTGCCCGGTGAGCACCCGGACGGCCCGCGCGGCGTCCGGGGTGGTGACGGCGAGCCGCCCGCGGGTGCCCGCGGCCAGCTCGGCCACCGGGCCCTGGGTGATCAGCCGGCCGCGGGCCATCACCGCGGCATGGGTGCAGACCTGCTCGATCTCGTCCAGCAGATGCGAGGAGAGGAAGACGGTGGTGCCGTCCTCGGCCAATTCCCTGACCAGGGTCCTGATCTCCCGCATGCCCTGCGGGTCGAGGCCGTTGGTCGGCTCGTCGAGCACCAGCAGCTCGCGCGGCTGGAGCAGGGCGGACGCAAGCCCGAGGCGCTGCTTCATGCCCAGCGAATACGCCTTGGCCTTCTTCGCCGCCGCCGCGGTGAGCCCGACCCGGTCGAGCGCCGAAGCCACCCTGGCCTTCCGGGTGCGCGGGTCGGCCGTGGGGTCGGCCGCGTCGAAGCGGGTCAGATTGTCCTGGCCGGACAGGAAGCCGTAGAGGGCGGGCCCCTCGATGAGGGCGCCGACCTTGGGCAGCACCGCCCGGGTGGAGCGCGGCATGGTGCGGCCGAGGACGCGGGCGGTGCCCGCGGTCGGCTCGATCAGGCCCATCAGCATCCGGATCGTGGTCGTCTTGCCCGAGCCGTTCGGCCCGAGGAAGCCGAACACGCTGCCGCGCGGCACCCGCAGGTCCAGGCCGTCCACGGCGAGCGTGCCCCGGTACTGCTTGACCAGGCCGCGGGTCTCGATCACCACGTCGGGCGCCGGACCGCCCGCGCCAGGCGGCGGACCGTCCGCGTCGGGTGCCGGACCGTCCACCTCGGGCGCCGGACCGTCCGCGGCGAGCGGCTCTCCCATCGCGCTCCTTCGTCAGCGTGCGGCGCTGCCGGCCGCCGCGGTCAGCGCCGCCTGGTCGACCGCACCGGCGTATACCGTGCCGTCCCGCGTCAGCAGCACATTGACCAGCCGGGTGTGGAAGAGCGTGCCGGTGCCGAAGGAGCCGCTGACCTGCTTGCCGAAGCCGCCGAGGATCGAGGCGGCACCGCCCTTGGCGTTCTTCCCGGCCCCGGACGGCAGCGCGCCCTTGGTCCTGAAGACGGCCACGGTGTCCCAGCCGGACCCGATAACGGTGGGCGCGGCGAGGCCGGATGTCGCGTCGGGCGACCGGTCCTTGGCCGGGGCGCCGCCCTCGGTCACCTTCACGCCCTTGGGCGGGGTGAAGGCGAAGGTGCTCGCGGCCGGCTTGCCGAAGCTCACCTTGCTGTAGGCGACGTCGAAGGCCGCCTTGCCCGTGCCCTTGGGCTGGAGCGTGAACTTCAGCGGCACACCGGTCTTGGCGTCGACGGCGATCCGTATCGAGTCGACCGTCGTGCCGGGCGCGTTCTGCGGGCGGATCAGCAGCTCGTACGCGCTGCGCCCGGCCACCCGGGCGGTGCCGTCCGCGGTGATCGAGGCGATGCCGTCGGCTGCCTTGAGGATCTGCCGGGCCGCGGCCTGCGGGGTCGCGGGGAAGTCGTCCGGCACCTGCGTGCGGGGCGCGGCCTCGGTGTCCCGGGCCGGCAGCGCGGAGTGGTACGCCTCGTCGGACGAGCTGTCGTACGCCCACACCTGGGACCCGTTGTGGATCACGCTGTATTCGGCAGCGGGCTCGATGACCGAGATCTTCTGCCGGTCCTGGCCGTCCGCCGCCACGTGCAGGGTGTGGCTGCCGATCAGCAGCTGGGGCAACCGCCGCTGCGGGTCGGCCGGCGAGCTGCCGGACGAGCCGAGCGCCGGCGCCGCCGCGGCGCCGCCGAACAGGCTGCTTCCCGCGCCCCCGGACAGCGCGGACGGCAGGCCGAGGTCGGTGCTGATCTTCACCGTGCCGTCCACGGTCCTGGTGTCGGACGCGGCGATCTTGGTGATGATCTGCTGGGCGGTGAGCGACGGCAGGGACGGGTCGCCGCTGTCGGCCAGCGCGGGGACCAGTCCGATGGTCGCCGCGGTCACTCCCACGACCGCCGCGGGGACGGCGTAGCGGACGGCCTTGCGCCCCCGCCGCCCCTCCCCGGGCTCGGGTGCATCCGGCTGTGCCGGTTGGATCAGTGCCATTGCGTCTTTACCTCCGTCGTCAGCGGCGGTTCGCTGTCCCGCACTCGTCCACTCCCCAGGCCATTGTCGCCCGGTCCGCCCCGAAGTGGTGTGTACCCATCTCACCAAACCGGTCACCGCGCCACATCAGCCCCGGGGGCCAACTCGGTGTACGCCTGCGGTATGACGGTCCCGCGTCCCGTAGGCGCTCCGGCGTACGGGCCCCTGACGCCCTCTCAGGGTCGGGCGGGCGCCGGGACGGCGCGGAAGGGGCGGGAGGCGGCAGCGAGGAGCCGCACGGGCGGCTGAGCGGCGCCTGCGAGCCGCACGCACGCCCAGGGCCCAGGGCCGCCGCTCAGCCCGCCCGGTGCACCACGGCGTCGCACAGCCCGGCCAGCGCCCGTTTGGCGGGTCCCTCGGGCAGCGGTGCCAGCGCGGCCCGCGCCTCCTCCGCGTAACGCAGCGAGTCGCGGCGGGCCTGTTCGAGCGCGGGGTGCGCGCGCAGCAGGCTCAGCGCCTCGGCGTGCAGGCCGTCGTCGGTGAGGTCGCCGTCGAGCAGTTCGTTGAGCCGGCGGTCGGCGGCCGAGACGGCGCCCCCCGCCTGCGCGTAGTGCTTGCGCACATGCAGCACCGGCAGCGTCGGGATGCCCTCGCGCAGGTCGGTGCCCGGGGTCTTGCCCGACTCGTGGCTGTCGCTGGCGATGTCGAGGACGTCGTCGGCGAGCTGGAAGGCGATGCCGATGCGTTCGCCGTACTGGGTCAGGGTGTGCACCACGGCCTCGCCCGCGCCCGACATCATCGCGCCGAACCGGCCGGAAACGGCCATCAGCGAGCTGGTCTTGCCGGCCAGCACTTCGAGGTAGTGGTCCAGCGGGTCGCGGCCGTCGCGCGGGCCGACCGTCTCCAGGATCTGCCCGGTGACCAGCCGCTCGAAGGACTCGGCCTGGACCCGGACCGCCTCGGGTCCGAGGTCGGCCAGGATGTGCGAGGCACGGGAGAAGAGGAAGTCGCCGGTCAGCACCGCGACCGAGTTGCCCCAGCGGGCGTTCGCGCTGGGCACCCCGCGGCGGGCGTCGGCCTCGTCCATGACGTCGTCGTGGTAGAGCGTCGCCAGGTGGGTCAGCTCCACGACGACCGCGGCCGGCACGACGCCGGGGGCGAACGGGTCGCCGAACTGGGCGCCGAGCATCACCAGGAGTGGCCGGAAGCGCTTACCTCCGGCCTGCAGCAGATGCCTGGCGGCGTCCGTGATGAAGGGGACGTCGCTCTTGGTGGCCTCGATCAGGCCCTCTTCCACCGCCGCGAGTCCGGCGCCGATGTCGGCGTCCAGAGCGGGGTCCCACACGCTCAGCCCGAAGGGTGGCCCGACGACGTTCACGAGGGGTGCTCCTGTCGCTGATCTGGCTTCTGGCGGGGTTCTGGGTGGCGCTTCGCGGGCGGCTCCGCTGGCGCTGACGTGGTGCTCGGCTCGTCTTGCGTACACGGGCAGCGTAGCCGGTCGGCTGTGGATCACCGCCGGGGCATCGCCCTATGCCAAGCCGCGGGAGGACCGCGCCCGGAGCCGGTCGCGGGCCGTACGGGAGGCCGTACGCCGTCACGCCGCATATGATCCCGATTACGGCATTTCAGGGTGGTGCGTCCGACCCGCCATGTGACGCCGGGTGCCGTTCGCGCGACCGGCGAACGTCCACCGGCGCACGTGGCCTGTTCGCCACGCGGCCCACCACAATCGTGGCGGCAACATGTGACATGTCCTCGCATCTGGGTAGACCTCAACGGAAAAATTCGTGCGGAAGCAGTCCGCCGGAAATCGATGAGGAGGTGGATCGATGGCAGCCGACCTGCTGGAGGAAGAGGCCGAGGCATATGTGCGCGGCGTCTGTTTCAAGACGGGGCCGCCCACCCGCACAGGGGTGGAGCTGGAGTGGTTGGTGCATGACCGCTCGGATCCCCAGAAGCTGATAGCCGCCGACCGGATCGACGAGGTACTCGCGCCGGTCGAAGTGCCCGGTGCCATGCCGCGGGGCAGCAGGATCACCCGTGAGCCGGGTGGCCAGGTGGAGCTGAGCTCCCCGCCCGCCGGCTCGCTCACCGAGTGTGTCGAGGCGATGGCCGCCGATCTCGCAGCCCTGCGCCAGGTCATGGACCGGGCGGGACTGGTCCTGGTCGGCCGCGGACTCGAACCCCACCGCGCCCCGCCGAGGCTCCTGGACGACCCCCGCTACCGGGCGATGGAGAGCTTCTTCGACCGCAGCGGGCCCTGGGGCCGCACCATGATGCGCCGCACCGCCTCCCTGCAGACCAACCTGGACAGCGGGGACGACTCCGAGGGGATCACCGGCTACCGGCGGCGCTGGGAGCTGGCGCACCGGATCGGCCCGGTCCTGGTGGCGGCCTTCGCCAATTCCCCGCTCAAGGACGGCCGCCCCACCGGCTGGGTCTCCACCCGGCAGGCGACCTGGGCCGAGATGGACCCGAGCCGCACCCGCCAGCCCGACCACGACCCC
Organism: Streptomyces sp. IBSBF 2435; assembly: GCF_036815005.1. NCBI lineage: Bacteria > Bacillati > Actinomycetota > Actinomycetes > Kitasatosporales > Streptomycetaceae > Streptomyces > Streptomyces sp. IBSBF 2435. Next base: position 12,185 of record NZ_JAJSYW010000152.1, read on the forward strand.
GAACCGCGGGACTCCTGGACGCGCTACGCACTGGACGCGCAGGTGCTGTGCATACGCGGCACCGGCGGTACGGAATCCGGCGTCCATGGCGAAGGCGACACCATGGGCGGCGCCGACGCAGTGGGCGACGGCTTCGGTGACGGGACGATCGCCGACTGGACCGCGCCCCCCGGGCTCACCTTCCGCGACTGGCTGCGCGGCACGGTGCCCGGCCTGCGCCGGCCGACCATCGCCGATCTGGACTACCACCTCAGTACGCTCTTCCCCCCAGTCAGACCGCGGGGCTGGCTGGAACTGCGGATGGTCGACGCCCAGGAGGGCGACGGCTGGGTGATCCCGACGGTGCTCTCGGCGACCCTGCTGGACGACCCGGTCGCCGCCGACGCCGCGTTCGCCGCCACGGAGACGCTGTGCCCCGAGGGGCAAGCCCTCCCCTCCGAGGACGTATGGCGGCGGGCCACCCGGATCGGCCCGGCCGACCCGGACCTCGGCAAGGCCGTCGTCGCCTGCTTCAGAGCCGCGGACAGCGCCCTGGCGCGCTCGGACGGTTCCGCCGCGCTGCGTGCGGCGGTCGCCGCGTTCGCCGAGCGGTACGCGGAACGCGGCCGATGTCCCGCACACGACCAGTTGGACGCGCTGTCACGCGTCTGACCTTCCGGAAGGTATGTCGTGACAAACCCCCGCACCACCGGTACCAGCAGTACGCCTCCCACAGCGGCCACTCCTGCCACTGTGGGCACTACAGCCGCTCAGGACCCTTCCGTCACCGCACTCGCCGCCCTTGAGGCCGCCCGGCGGCGTACGGAACTGCTCACCGACAGTGTCGACGAGCACGATCTGACCGCCCAGCACTCCCCCCTGATGTCCCCGCTGGTGTGGGACCTGGCCCACATCGGCAACCAGGAGGAGCTGTGGCTGGTCCGCGAGGCCGGCGGGCGCCCGGGAGTGCGCCCCGACCTCGACCACGTCTACGACGCCTTCAGGACGCCGCGCGCCGACCGCCCCGCCCTGCCGCTCCTCGGGCCGGCCGAGGCGCGCGCGTACATCGCGACGGTCCGCGAGCAGACCGCCGAGGTGCTCGACACCGTCGACACCGGCCCCGACCAGCAGGAACGCCTGCTTGCCAACGCCTTTGTCTTCGGCATGCTCGCCCAGCACGAGCAGCAGCACGACGAGACGATGCTCGCCACCCACCAACTGCGCGCAGGGCCGCCGGTCCTCGACGCGCCCGTACCGCCGCCAGCGCCCGCGGACGCGGCCCTGCTGCCGCGCGAGGTCCGGATATCCGGCGGCCCCTTCACCATGGGCACCAGCACCGAGCCGTGGGCGCTGGACAACGAACTGCCCGCGCACACCGTCGAGGTGCCCGCCTTCTGGCTGGACACCGTGCCGGTCACCAATGGCGCCTACGCCGAATTCATCGCCGCCGGCGGCTACGACGACCCGGGCTGGTGGTCGCCCGAGGGCTGGCGGCACGTCCGGGAGGCGGGCCTGGTCGCCCCGCTGTTCTGGGAAGCCGACGGCGAGGGCTGGACCCGCCGCCTCTTCGGCCGCACCGAGCCCGTACCGGCGGACGAACCGGTGCTGCACGTGTGCTGGTACGAGGCCGACGCCTATGCTCGCTGGGCGGGCCGCAGGCTGCCGACCGAGGCCGAGTGGGAGAAGGCGGCCCGGCACGACCCGGCCACCGGCCGCTCACGCCGCTACCCGTGGGGCGATGCCGACCCGGGACCCGAACACGCCAACCTCGGCCAGCGCCACCTGCGCCCGGCCCCGGCGGGCAGCTACCCGGCGGGAGCCGCGCCCAGCGGCGTCCGGCAGCTCATGGGCGACGTGTGGGAATGGACCGCGTCCGACTTCGCCCCCTATCCCGGCTTCGCCGCCTTCCCCTACAAGGAATACTCCGACGTCTTCTTCGGCCCCGACTACAAGGTGCTGCGCGGCGGCGCCTTCGGCGTCTCCCCCGTGCTGGCCCGCGGGACCTTCCGCAACTGGGACTACCCGGTCCGCCGGCAGATCTTCGCCGGCTTCCGCACCGCGAGGGACGACGACGCGCCCGGGCACGGGCGCGGCTGATGTGCCGCCATCTCGCCTACGTCGGGCCGCCGGTGCCGCTCGCCCGGCTGCTGGTGCGACCCGCGCACGGACTGTACGAGCAGTCGTGGCAGCCGCGGCGGCAGCGCCACGGCACGGTGAATGCCGACGGTTTCGGCGTCGGCTGGTATCCGCCCGGCCAGGACGCCGACACCGGCTTCCCGCAGCCCGTCCGCTACCGGCGGGCCGTGCCCGTATGGGCGGACGCCAACTTCGCCGAACTGGCCGCGGCGATACGCAGCGGCGCCGTCCTCGCGGCGGTGCGCTCGGCGACCGAGGGCACCACACAGGACGAGTCGGCCGCCGCGCCCTTCAGGGACGGCCGCTGGCTTTTCAGCCACAACGGCGCCGTCCGGGACTGGACGCGGCTGCCCAGCGGACTGACCGCGGCCCAGCTGCTCGGCCTGGACGCCCGCAGCGACTCGGCGCTGCTGTGGGCGATGCTCGCCGCGCTGCTGCGGCAGGGCCAGCCGCCGGGCGCCGCGCTGGCGTCGGTCGTACGGCAGGTCGCCGCGGCCCGCCCGGACGCGCGGCTGAATCTGCTGCTCACCGACGGCCGCGCCATCGCGGCCACCGCCTGGGGCGACACCCTCTGGTACCGCACGGGTACGGGAGCGGTGCTGGTCGCCTCGGAGCCCGACGACGAGCCGGGCGGGACGCACGGGGCCGACACCGAGGGCGGGGGTGCCCGGGGGCGGGACCCGGGCTTCGGCGAATGGCGGGAAGTCCCCGACCGTTCGCTGCTGCTGGCCACCACCGCAGGAGTACGGATCATCGCGCTGCGCCCCCCGGGTGCCGCCGAACGCAAGGAGCGCCACCGCATGCCCGAGAGCCGCTTCACCCTCGACGACCGGCTGCCCGCCGGCTACTTCACCGACTCGCTGCACTCCGATGTCCGCAAGGGCCTGACCGACCCGCCCCGCTCCCTGCCGCCGAAGTGGTTCTACGACAAGCGCGGCAGCGACCTCTTCGAGGAGATCACCCGGCTGCCCGAGTACTACCCGACCCGCGCCGAGCAGGAGATCCTGACCCGCCGCGCGCCCGAGATCGCCGCCGTGACCCGGCCGAGCACCCTGATCGAGCTGGGCTCCGGCTCGTCCCGCAAGACCCGCACCCTGCTGGACGCGCTCACCGCGGGCGGCAGCCTCGTCCGCTACGCGCCACTGGACGTGAGCGCCGCCGCGCTGGCGGAGGCGGGCGAGGCGATCTGCCGCGACTACCCGGGGCTCACCGTCTCCGCGACGGTCGCCGACTTCGAGGGCGGCCTGCCGCTGTCCGACGAGCCCGGACCGCGGCTGCTGGCATTCCTGGGCAGCACCATCGGCAACTTCGACGCGGCCCAGCGCCGCGCCTTCTACCGCACCCTCGCGCTCTCGCTCAGCAGCGACGACGTGCTGCTGCTCGGCGCGGACCTGGTCAAGGACCCGGACGTCCTGGTCCGCGCCTACGACGACTCGCGGGGCGTCACCGCCGAATTCAACAAGAACGTCCTGCACGTGCTCAACCGCGAACTCGGCGCCGACTTCGACCCCGGCGCCTTCGACCACGTCGCGCTGTGGAACGCCGACGAAGAACGCGTCGAGATGCGGCTGCGCTCCCGCACCGCCCAGACCGTCAAGATCCCCGACCTCGACCTGAGCCTCGACCTCGCAGCCGGCGAGGACCTGCGTACCGAACTGTCCTGCAAATTCCGCCGCGAGTCCCTGACGGCCGAGCTGCACGAGGGCGGCTTCACCGTCCGCCAGTGGTGGACCGACCAGGACGACCGCTTCGCGCTGCTGCTGGTGGTGCCGAACTAGCCCCTGCCGTCCGGCCCCCGTGCCCGGGGGAAAGGGAAGCGGGGGGGGGGGGGGGGGGGGGGGGGGGGGGGGCGCGGGGGGGGGGGGGGGGGCCGCGGTGCGGTGTTTAATATATATCANCCCCCCCCCCCCCCCCCCCCCCCCCCCCCCCCCCCCCCCCCCCCCCCCCCGGGGTGGAGAGGAAGCCGCCCGCAGGGGCTAGCGGACGAAGACACCCGCCTTGTCGGCGAGGTCGAGGAAATACTGCGGGGCCAGGCCCAGCACCAAGGTCACCGCGACGCCCACGGCGATCGCCGTGGAGGTCATCGCGGACGGCACCGCCACCGTGGGACCGTCCGGCCTCGGCTCGCTGAAGAACATCAGCACGATCACCCGGATGTAGAAGAACGCGGCGACCGCCGAGGAGATCACACCGACGATGACCAGCGGCATCGCCCCGCCCTCCGACGCGGCCTTGAAGACCGCGAACTTCCCGGCGAACCCCGACGTCAGCGGGATGCCGGCGAAGGCCAGCAGGAAGACCGCGAAGACCGCCGCGACCAGCGGCGAGCGGCGGCCGAGCCCGGCCCAGCGGGACAGGTGGGTGGCCTCGCCGCCCGCGTCGCGCACCAGCGTGACGACGGCGAAGGCGCCGAGCGTCACGAAGGAGTAGGCCGCCAGGTAGAAGAGCACCGACGAGATCCCGTCGGGGGTCGTGGCGATGACACCGGCGAGGATGAAGCCGGCGTGCGCGATGGACGAGTACGCCAGCAGCCGCTTCACGTCGGTCTGGGTGACCGCGATGATCGCGCCGGCCAGCATGGTGATGATCGCCACGCCCCACATGACGGGCCGCCAGTCCCAGCGCATCCCGGGCAGGACGACGTAGAGCAGCCGCAGCAGTGCGCCGAAGGCGGCGACCTTCGTGGCAGAGGCCATGAAGCCGGTGACCGGGGTCGGAGCGCCCTGGTAGACGTCGGGCGTCCACATGTGGAAGGGCACAGCGCCGACCTTGAACAGCAGGCCCATCGCGACCATCGCCAGGCCGATCAGCAGCAGCGCGTCGTTGCCCGTGGTGTCGGCGAGCGCCGGCGTCAGCGGGGCGGAGCCGTCGATGACCGCCGAGATGCCGGAGTACGAGACGGTGCCCGCGTAGCCGTAGAGCAGGGCGATGCCGAACAGCAGGAAGGCCGAGGAGAAGGCGCCGAGCAGGAAGTACTTGACGGCGGCTTCCTGGGACATCAGGCGGTTGCGGCGGGCCAGCGCGCACAGGATGTACAGCGGCAGCGAGAAGACCTCAAGGGCGACGAAGAGCGTCAGCAGGTCGTTGGCGGCCGGGAAGATCAGCATGCCGCCGACCGCGAACATCAGCAGCGGGAAGACCTCGGTGCTGGTGAAGCCGGCCCGTACCGCCGCCTTCTCCTGGTCGCTGCCGGGGACGGCGGAGCCCTGCGCGGCGAAGGAGTCGACCGGGGCGCCGTGCGCCCGCGGGTCGAGCCGGCGCTCGGCGAAGGTGAAGACCGCCACGAAGCCGACCAGCAGGATGGTGCCCTGGAGGAAGAGCGCGGGGCCGTCCACGGCCACCGCCCCCATGGCCGCGATATGCGCCTTGGTGGTGCCGTAGCCCTTGTCGGCGAGCGCCACGACCGCGGCGAAGGCCGCCGCGAGGCCGACCGCGGCCAGGGCGACCTGGGCGGTGTAGCGGGACCTGCGGGGCAGGAACGCCTCGACCAGGACGCCGAGCGCGGCGACCCCGAAGACGATCAGGACCGGCGAGAGCTGGGCGTACTCGATGTGCGGGGTGGGGATCCTGTCGGTGGGTGCCGCCACCGTCCACAGGCTGTGGACGGCCTGCCCCGGGACTGATGCGCTCACTTCTTCGCCTCCAGCGCGGGCTTGGGGTCGGTCTTGTGCACGTCGGAGAGCGTGTGGTGCACCGACGGGTTGACGATGTCGGTGACCGGCTTGGGGTAGACGCCCAGGAAGAGCAGCAGGGCGATCAGCGGGGTGACCACCACCAGTTCCCTGGCCTTGAGGTCGGACATGCCCTCGATGCCGGCCTTGACCGGTCCGGTCATCGTGCGCTGGTAGAGCACCAGGACGTACAGCGCGGCCAGCACGATGCCCAGCGTGGCGATGATGCCGAGCACCGGGTAGCGGCTGAACGTGCCGACCAGCACCAGGAATTCACTGACGAAGGGCGCGAGGCCCGGCAGAGACAGGGTGGCCAGGCCGCCGATCAGGAAGGTGCCGGCCAGGATCGGCGCGACCTTCTGCACCCCGCCGAAGTCCGCGATGAGCCGCGAGCCGCGCCGGGTGATCAGGAAGCCGGCCACCAGCAGCAGGGCCGCGGTCGAGATGCCGTGGTTGACCATGTAGAGCGTCGCGCCGGACTGGCCCTGGCTGGTCATCGCGAAGATGCCCAGGATGATGAAGCCGAAGTGCGATACGGACGCGTAGGCGATCAGCCGCTTGATGTCCCGCTGGCCGACCGCGAGCAGGGCGCCGTAGATGATGCTGATCACCGCGAGCACCAGGATCACCGGGGTCGCCCACTTGGACGCCTCGGGGAAGAGCTGGAGGCAGAAGCGCAGCATCGCGAAGGTGCCGACCTTGTCGACGACCGCGGTGATCAGTACGGCGACCGGGGCCGTCGACTCGCCCATCGCGTTCGGCAGCCAGGTGTGCAGCGGCCACAGCGGCGCCTTCACCGCGAAGGCGAAGAAGAAGCCGAGGAAGAGCCAGCGCTCGGCCGACGTCTCGATGTGCAGCTTGCCGCTGGCGCGGGCCGACAGGATCTCCTGGAGCGAGAAGGTGCCGGTGCCCAGCTGGTGCGCGGTCACGGTGTAGAGGCCGATGACCGCGGCCAGCATGATCAGACCGCCGGCCAGGTTGTAGAGCAGGAACTTGACCGCCGCGTACGAGCGCTGCCGGGCCGCCTCCTCCTCGCCCGCCGCGTGCGCGCGGTCGCCGAAGCCGCCGATGAGGAAGTACACCGGGATGAGCATCGCTTCGAAGAAGATGTAGAAGAGGAAGACGTCGGTGGCCTCGAAGGACAGCACCACCATCCCCTCGACCAGCAGGATCAGCGCGAAGAAGCCCTGTGTCGGCCGCCAGCGGCGGTTGGGGTTCACATCTTCGAGCGGGTCGGCGTCGTGCCAGCCGGCCAGCATCACGAACGGGATCAGCAGCGCGGTCAGCGCCACCATGACGACCGCGATGCCGTCCACGCCGAGGTCGTAGCGCAGGCCGAAGTTCTTGATCCAGGCGTGCGACTCGGTCAGCTGGTAGCGGTCGCCGTCCGGGTCGAACCTGACCAGGGCGATCGCCGCGAACACCAGCGTCGCGAGCGAGAAGAGCAGCGCCGTGTACTTGGCGGTGGTCCGCCGCGCCGCGGGGACCGCGGCGGTGACGACCGCGCCCACGGCGGGCACCGCGGCGGTGACGGTGAGGAGGGGAAAGGACATGAGCTATCAGACCGCCCTCATGAGAAGAGTCGCGGCGACCAGCACCGCGGTGCCGCCGAGCATCGAGACGGCGTACGAGCGCACGTAGCCGTTCTGCAGCTTGCGGAGCCGGCCGGACAGGCCGCCGACCGAGGCGGCGGTGCCGTTGACGACGCCGTCGACCAGGGAGTGGTCGAGGTAGACGAGCGAGCGGGTGAGGTGCTCACCGCCGCGGACCAGGACGACATGGTTGAAGTCGTCCTGGAGCAGGTCGCGGCGGGCCGCCCGGGTCAGCAGCGAGCCGCGCGGCGCCACCGCGGGGACGGCCCGGCGCCCGTAGAGCAGCCAGGCGATGCCGACGCCGATGACCAGCACCACCATGGTGGCGGCGGTGACCGTGCCCGCGCTCACCGGGGAGTCGCCCTCGGAGTGCCCGGTGACCGGCTCCAGCCAGTGCACGAAGCGCGAGTTGAGGCTGAAGAACGCGCCGGCGAAGACCGAGCCGACGGCCAGGATGACCATCGGGACGGTCATCGAGGCGGGCGACTCGTGCGGGTGCGGCTCGTGGCCCTCGGCGTCCGGCTGCCAGCGCTTCTCGCCGAAGAAGGTCATCAGCATCACGCGGGTCATGTAGAACGCGGTGATCGCCGCGCCCAGCAGGCCCGCGCCGCCCAGGATCCAGCCCTCGGTGCCGCCCTTGGCGAAGGCGGCCTCGATGATCTTGTCCTTGGAGAAGAAGCCGGAGAGGCCGGGGAAGCCGATGATCGCGAGATAGCCCAGGCCGAAGGTGACGAAGGTGACCGGCATGTACTTGCGCAGGCCGCCGTAGCGGCGCATGTCCACCTCGTCGTTCATGCCGTGCATGACCGAGCCGGCGCCGAGGAAGAGGCCGGCCTTGAAGAAGCCGTGGGTGACCAGGTGCATGATCGCGAAGACGTAGCCGATCGGGCCGAGCCCGGCCGCCATGATCATGTAGCCGATCTGCGACATCGTCGAGCCGGCCAGCGCCTTCTTGATGTCGTCCTTCGCGCAACCGACGATCGCACCGAACAGCAGCGTGACCGCGCCGACGGTGACCACCGCGGTCTGCGCGTCGGGCGCCGCGTTGAAGATCGCCCCCGAGCGGGTGATGAGGTAGACGCCCGCGGTCACCATGGTCGCCGCGTGGATGAGGGCCGAGACCGGGGTCGGGCCCTCCATCGCGTCGCCGAGCCAGGACTGGAGCGGCACCTGCGCCGACTTGCCGCACGCGGCGAGCAGCAGCATGAAGCCGATACCGGTGATGGTCGCGTGCTGCGAGGCGGACGCGTGCTGCGCCTGCGGCAGGACGTCGGCGAAGGCGAACGAGCCGAAGGTGGTGAACATCAGCATGATCGCCACCGACAGGCCGATGTCGCCGACCCGGTTGACGATGAAGGCCTTCTTCGCCGCGGTCGCCGCGCTCGGCTTGTGCTGCCAGAAGCCGATCAGCAGGTACGAGGCGAGGCCGACACCCTCCCAGCCGGCGTACAGCAGGAAGTAGTTGTCGGCCACGACCAGCAGCAGCATCGCCGCGAGGAAGAGGTTGAGGTAGCCGAAGAAGCGGCGGCGGCGCTCGTCGTGCGCCATGTAGCCGATCGAGTAGATGTGGATCAGCGTGCCCACACCGGTGATCAGCAGGACGAACGTCATCGACAGCTGGTCGAGCTGGAAGCCGACGTCGGCCTGGAAGCCGTCGACGGGGACCCAGGTGAACAGGTGCGAGGTCAGGGTCCGCGCGTCGGCGTCCTTGCCCAGCATGTCGGTGAACAGGATCGCGCCGAACACGAAGGACAGCAGCGCCAGCAGCGTGCCGATCCAGTGGCCGACGCGGTCGAGCCGCTTGCCGCCGGTCAGCAGGACGCCCGCGCCGAGGAGCGGCGCCGCGACGAGCAGTCCGATCAGGGTTTCCACTGTCGCAGCCCCTCTACAGCTTCATGAGATTGGCGTCGTCGACCGAGGCCGAGTGGCGGGAACGGAAGATCGACACGATGATCGCGAGCCCGACCACGACCTCGGCGGCGGCCACGACCATCGTGAAGAACGCGATGACCTGCCCGTCGAGGTTGCCGTGCAGCCGGGAGAAGGTGACGAACGCCAGGTTGCAGGCGTTCAGCATCAGCTCGACGCACATGAAGACGACGATCGCGTTGCGCCGGATCAGCACACCGGCGGCACCGATGGTGAACAGCAGCGCCGACAGGTACAGGTAGTTGGCCGGATTCACTTGGCACCCTCCTCGGTCCGCTCGTTGTGGTCGGCCCGCCGGGACGGCCCGACCGCAGGACGGTCGGGCTCGCGCCCCAGCCACCGCTCGGAGCTGTGGTCGAGGTCGGCGAGCCGCCGCATGGCGTCAGCCGACACATCGCGGATCTGGCCGCGGTCGCGCAGCGTGGAGCTGACCGACAGCTCGGAGATCGTGCCGTCGGGCAGCAGCGCCGGGATGTCCACCGCGTTGTGCCGGGCGTACGTGCCGGGGGCGGGCAGCGGGGTGACCTGGCGGCCCTCGCGGACCCGGGTCTCGGACAGTTCGCGCTGGGTGCGGCGCTCCTCGGTGCGCTCCCGGTGGGTGAGCACCATGGCGCCCACGGCGGCGGTGATCAGCAGGGCGCCGGTGATCTCGAAGGCCCACACGTACTTGGTGAACAGCAGGTGCGCCAGGCCCTGGACGTTGCCGCCGTCCGCGGTGTTGGCCGCGCCCAGACCGGTGAAGGTGTGCAGCGAGGCGTTGGCGATACCGGCGATGAGCAGGACGCCGAAGCCGAGCCCGCACACCGCGGCCATGATGCGCTGGCCCTTGAGCGTCTCCTTGAGCGAGTCCGCCGCGGTGATGCCGACCAGCATGACCACGAACAGGAACAGCATCATGATCGCGCCGGTGTAGACGACGATCTGGACCACGCCCAGGAAGTACGCGCCCTGCGCCAGGTAGAAGACCGCCAGGATGATCATCGTGCCGGCCAGCGACAGGGCGCTGTGGATGGACTTCTTCATCAGGACCGTGCCCAGCGCCCCGAGCACGGCGACCGTGCCAAGGATCCAGAACTGCACGGCCTCACCGGTGGAGGTCTGCGAGGCGGCGGCTGCCGCGAGCGACATCATGCCTCGGCCCCCGTTCCCGCGGGTGCCGAGCCGCCGGGGGCGATGATCTCGACGTCGCCCCCGCTGTCGGCGTGCACGCTCTCGTCGGGCTTCTCGCCCTTGGAGACGGCCACCTGCCGTTCGGTGCCGGGGGCGGCCTCGGTGACCAGGCCGCGGTAGTAGTCGCCCTCGTCCATGCCGGGGAAGATCGAGTGCGGCGACTCGACCATGCCCTCCTCCAGGCCCGACAGCAGCTGCTCCTTGGTGAAGATCAGCGACTCGCGGGTCCGGTCGGCGAGTTCGTACTCGTTGGTCATGGTCAGCGCGCGGGTCGGGCACGCCTCGATGCACAGCCCGCACAGGATGCAGCGGGCGTAGTTGATCTGGTAGACGCGGCCGTAGCGCTCACCCGGGGAGTAGCGCTCCTCCTCGGTGTTGTCCGCGCCCTCCACGTAGATCGCGTCCGCCGGGCAGGCCCACGCGCACAGCTCGCAGCCGATGCACTTCTCCAGGCCGTCGGGGTGCCGGTTGAGCTGGTGGCGGCCGTGGAAACGCGGTGCTGTGGGCTTCTTGTACTCGGGGTACTGCTCGGTGAGCCGCTTCTTGAACATGGCCTTGAAGGTCACGCCGAAGCCTGCGACCGGGCCGAGGAACTCAGGCATCGCCGTCCTCCTGCTTCTCCTGCTCCGGGGCGTCCTGGCCGGATGCGCCGACGAGTTGGGGCTCCGCCCGGCTGGGGCGGCGCGGCACCCGCTGCACCTGCTGCCCCGGCAGCGGTGGTACGGGGTAGCCGCCGGCCATCGGGTCGAACGTGGCCGGCGGGGCGAGGAGTCCGTCCTCGCCGGGCTTCTGCTTGTCCTCCCGGTCCCTGAACAGGTCCGCGACCAGCGAGACCAACAGCAGCACCAGCACCGCGCCCGCGATGTACAGCACGATCTTGGTGAAGTCGTAGTTGTCGTTGCGCATCGCGCGGACCGCGGCGACCAGCATCAGCCAGACCATCGAGATCGGGATGAGCACCTTCCAGCCGAGCTTCATCAGCTGGTCGTAGCGCACCCGGGGCAGGGTGCCGCGCAGCCAGATGAAGAAGAACAGCAGCAGCTGGACCTTGACCACGAACCAGAGCATCGGCCACCAGCCGTGGTTCGCGCCCTCCCAGAAGGTGCTGACCGGCCAGGGGGCCCGCCAGCCGCCGAGGAAGAGGGTGGTGGCGACCGCCGAGACGGTCACCATGTTGACGTACTCGGCGAGCATGAACAGCGCGAACTTGATCGAGCTGTACTCGGTGTTGAAGCCGCCGACCAGGTCGCCCTCGGACTCGGGCATGTCGAAGGGGGCGCGGTTGGTCTCGCCGATCATCGTGCAGATGTAGACCAGGAACGACACCGGCAGCAGGATCACGTACCAGCGGTCGTGCTGGGCGCCGACGATGGTCGAGGTCGACATCGACCCGGAGTAGAGGAAGACCGCAGCGAAGGACAGGCCCATCGCGATCTCGTACGAGATCATCTGGGCCGACGCGCGCAGGCCGCCGAGCAGCGGGTACGTCGAGCCCGACGACCAGCCGGCCAGCACGATGCCGTAGATGCCGACCGAGGCGGTCGCCAGGATGTAGAGGATGCCGATCGGCAGGTCGGTGAGCTGGAGCGCGGTGCGCTGGCCGAAGATGGACACCTCGTTGTCGGCCGGGCCGAAAGGGACCACCGCGAAGGCCATGAAGGCGGGGATCGCCGCCACGATCGGCGCGAGGACGAAGATCACCTTGTCGGCCCGCTTGACGGTGATGTCCTCCTTGAGCATCAGCTTCACACCGTCGGCGAGCGACTGGAGCATGCCCCAGGGCCCGTGCCGGTTGGGGCCGATGCGCAGCTGCATCCAGGCGACGACCTTGCGCTCCCACACGATGGAGAACAGCACGGTCAGCATCGCGAAGGCGAAGCAGAAGACGGCCTTGAGCAGGATCAGCCACCACACGTCGTTGCCGAAGAACGACAGGTTCTCCGTGGTGGCGGCCAGCTGGCTGGCGCCGGCGAGCTGAGCGGTCATGAGGACGCCTCCGCGGAGATCGCAACGACCTGGCCCGGGCGGGCGCCGACATCGGACGCCACGCCGTTGCCCGTCGAGTTGAGCGGGAGCCAGACCACGCGGTCGGGCATCGGGGTGACGGCCAGCGGCAGCGTGGTGGCGCCCGCGGGTCCGGTCACCGTGAGCTGCGTGCCGTCCGCCGCGCCGAGTTCGGCCGCCGTCGCCGGGGAGAGCCGGGCCACCGCCGCGTGGCGGGTCGCGGCCAGGGCGTCGTCACCGTCCTGGAGCCGGCCCTGGTCGAGCAGCAGCCGGTGTCCGGCGAGCACCGCCTGACCGGACTCGGGCCGCGGCAGCGGGACCGGGGACTCCAGCGGCGCGGGCCCGTAGGAGCCGGACCAGCCGGAGAGGCGGTCCAGTTCGGCGCGCGCGGACCGGACGTCGGACAGGCCGAGCGACACGTCGAGCGCGTCGGCCAGCATGGTCAGCACCCGGGCGTCCGGCTGCTGGTGCCTGCTGGTGGCCTGGTCGGGCTTGATCGCGGCCTCGAACATCCGTACCCGGCCCTCCCAGTTGAGGAAGGTGCCGGACTTCTCGGCGACCGCGGCCACCGGCAGCACCACGTCGGCGCGGTCGGTCACCTCGCTCGGCCGCTGCTCCAGGCTGACGACGAAGCCGACCGCGTCCAGCGCCGCGCGGGCACGGGCCGGGTCCGGCAGGTCGGCGACCTCGACGCCGCCGATGAGCAGCGCGCCCAGCTCGCCGGCCGCGGCTGCCTCCAGGATCCCGGCGGTGTCCCGCCCGAAGCGGCCCGGCAGGGTGGGCAGCCCCCACACAAGGGACACCTCGTCGCGGGCCCGCGGGTCGGTGACCTGGCGTCCGCCGGGCAGCAGCCCCGGCAGCGCGCCGGCCTCGACCGCTCCGCGCTCGCCGGCCCGGCGCGGGATCCACGCCAGGGCGGCGCCGGTGGCGGTGGCCAGCCGGATCGCCGCGGTGAGCGCGCCGGGCACGGCGGCCAGCCGCTCGCCGACCAGGATGACGGCGCCCTCGGTCCTCAGCGCGTCCGCGGCCTGCCGTCCGGCCTCGTCCAGGCCGACCCCGCCGGCCAGCGCGTCCATCCACTCCGGCTCGGTGCCGGGCGCGGCGGGCAGCAGGACGCCGCCCGCCTTGTCCAGGCCGCGGGTGGCGTGGGTGGCGAGCGCGTACGTCTGCTGCTTGCGCTTGCGGTGCGCCTTGCGGAGCCGCAGGAAGACCCCGGGGGCCTCCTCCTCGGCTTCGAGGCCCGCCAGCAGGACCGCGGGCGCGGCCTCCAGCCTGGCGTTGGTGATGCCGCTGCCGTCGAGGTCGAGCCCGCGGCCGGCGACCGCGGCGGCCAGGAAGTCGGCCTCCTCGGCGGAGTGGGCGCGGGCCCGGAAGTCCACGTCGTTCGTGCCGAGCACGACCCGGGCGAACTTGCTGTACGCGTAGGCGTCCTCGACCGTGAGCCGGCCGCCGGGCAGCACGGCCGCCCGGCCGTGCGCCGCGGTCAGCCCGGCCGCGGCGGCGGCGAGCGCCTCGGGCCAGGAGGCCGGGGCCAGTTCACCGTCGGCGCCGCGGACCAGCGGGTGGGTCAGCCGCTCGGGGCGCTGGGCGTAGCGGAAGCCGAAGCGGCCCTTGTCGCACAGCCACTCCTCGTTGACCTCGGGGTCGTTCGAGGCGAGCCGCCGCAGGACCTTGCCGCGCCGGTGGTCGGTACGGGTGGCGCAGCCGCCCGCGCAGTGCTCGCACACCGACGGCGACGACACCAGGTCGAAGGGCCGGGAGCGGAAGCGGTACGCGGCCGAGGTGAGCGCGCCGACCGGGCAGATCTGGATGGTGTTGCCGGAGAAGTACGACTCGAACGGGTCGCCCTCGCCGGTGCCCACCTGCTGCAGCGCCCCGCGCTCCAGCAGCTCGATCATCGGGTCGCCGGCCACCTGGTTGCTGAACCGGGTGCAGCGCGCGCACAGCACGCACCGCTCGCGGTCCAGCAGGACCTGCGCCGAGATCGGCACCGGCTTGGCGAAGGTGCGCTTCCTGCCCTCGAAGCGCGAGTCGGGGTCGCCGACCTGCATCGCCTGGTTCTGCAGCGGGCACTCTCCGCCCTTGTCGCACACCGGGCAGTCCAGCGGGTGGTTGATCAGCAGCAGCTCCATCACCCCGCGCTGCGCCTTCTCGGCGACCGGCGAGGACAGCTGGGTGTGGACCACCATGCCGTCGGTGCAGGTGATGGTGCAGGAGGCGACCGGCTTGCGCTGGCCCTCGATCTCGACGATGCACTGCCGGCAGGCGCCGACCGGGTCGAGCAGCGGGTGGTCGCAGAACCGCGGGACCTCGATGCCGAGCATTTCGGCGGCCCTGATCACCAGGGTGCCCTTGGGCACCGAGAGCGGGATGCCGTCGACGGTGATGGAGACCAGGTCCTGCGGCGGCACCGCGGGCTGCCCCGCGCCGGAGGACGCACTGCTTGTGGTGACGGTCACGCGTGGGCCTCCGTACGGTACTTGTCGGCCCAGGCGGTGGAGCGGGCCGGGTCGAAGGGGCAGCCCTTGCCCTCGATGTGCTCCTCGTACTCCTCGCGGAAGTACTTGAGGGAGGAGAAGATCGGGGCGGCGGCGCCGTCACCGAGGGCGCAGAAGGACTTGCCGTTTATGTTGTCGGCGATGTCGTTCAGCTTGTCCAGGTCCTCGATCCGGCCCTTGCCGGCCTCGATGTCCCTGAGCAGCTGCACCAGCCAGTAGGTGCCCTCGCGGCACGGCGTGCACTTGCCGCACGACTCGTGGGCGTAGAACTCGGTCCACCGGGTGACCGCCCGCACCACGCAGGTGGTCTCGTCGAAGCACTGGAGGGCCTTGGTGCCGAGCATCGAGCCGGCGGCGCCGACGCCCTCGTAGTCGAGCGGCACGTCGAGGTGTTCCTCGGTGAACATCGGAGTGGACGAGCCGCCGGGGGTCCAGAACTTGAGCCGGTGGCCGGGCCGCATCCCGCCGCCCATGTCGAGCAGCTGGCGCAGGGTGATGCCGAGCGGGCCCTCGTACTGGCCGGGGCGGGCGACGTGTCCCGACAGCGAATAGAGCGTGAAGCCGGGGGACTTCTCGCTGCCCATCGATTTGAACCAGTCCTTGCCGCGCTGGATGATCGCGGGAACCGACGCGATGGACTCCACGTTGTTCACCACGGTGGGGCAGGCGTAGAGCCCCTCGACGGCGGGGAAGGGCGGGCGCAGCCTCGGCTGGCCGCGGCGCCCTTCCAGGGAGTCCAGCAGCGCGGTCTCCTCGCCGCAGATGTAGGCCCCGGCCCCGGCGTGCACGGTGATCTCCAGGTCGAAGCCGCTGCCCTGGATGTCGGTGCCCAGGTAGCCGGCCTCGTAGGCCTCGCGGACGGCTTCGTGCAGCCGTCGCAGTACCGGGACGGTCTCACCGCGGAGGTAGATGAAGGCGTGATGCGAGCGGATCGCGTAACACGCGATGATCATGCCCTCGATGAGGGAGTGCGGGTTGGCGAAGAGCAGCGGGATGTCCTTGCACGTCCCCGGCTCGGACTCGTCCGCGTTGACCACCAGGTAGTGCGGCTTGCCGTCGCCCTGCGGGATGAACTGCCACTTCATGCCGGTGGGGAAGCCCGCGCCGCCGCGTCCGCGCAGGCCCGAGTCCTTGACGTAGGCGATCACGTCGTCGGGGGCCATCGCGAAGGCCTTGGTCAGCGCCTCGTAGCCGTCGTGCCTGCGGTAGGTCTCCAGCGTCCATGACCGCGGGTCGTCCCAGAAGGCGGACAGTACGGGCGCGAGCAGCTTCTCGGCCGGTTCCACGGTCATCACTCGTCCTCCTCCTCTGTGGCGTTGTCGGCGACCGGGTCCGCGGGGTTGGCCGGATCGGACTCGGCCGTCTGCCGGGGCGCGTCGTGCGAGCTGGCGTGCTCGGCGGGCGACGGCGCGGAGCGCGTGGCGCCGCTGTCGTCGCTCGGGGACTCGGCGCGCTGGCCGACCACCCGGGCCGGAGCCTCGCCGCGGTGCAGCCGCAGGCCGGCCAGCGACGCGGGACCCGCGCCGCCGCTCGCCTCGACCGCGCCCTCGCGGGTGTCGGGGAAGCCGGCCAGGATGCGGGCGGTCTCCTTGTAGGAGCACAGCGGCGCGCCCCGGGTGGGGCGCACCTCACGGCCGGCGATCAGGTCGTCGACAAGCTGCCGGGCGGAGTCGGGGGTCTGGTTGTCGAAGAACTCCCAGTTGACCATCACCACCGGGGCGAAGTCGCAGGCCGCGTTGCACTCGATGTGTTCGAGGGTGACCTTGCCGTCCGCGGTCGTCTCGTCGTTGCCGACGCCGAGGTGCTGCTTGAGCTCGTCGAAGATGGCGTCGCCGCCCATCACCGCGCACAGCGTGTTGGTGCACACCCCGACCTGGTAGTCGCCGCTCGGCTTGCGGCGGTACATCGTGTAGAAGGTCGACACCGCGGTGACCTCGGCCGTGGTGAGGTCCAGCATCTCGGCGCAGAAGCGGACGCCGGTGCGGGTGACGTGGCCCTCCTCGGACTGCACCAGGTGCAGCAGCGGCAGCAGGGCGCTGCGCGATCCCGGGTAGCGGGCGATCACCTCCCGGGCGTCGCTCTCCAGCCGGGCGCGCACGTCGGCCGGGTAGTCGGGCGCGGGCATCTGCGGGATGCCCAGTGACACGTCGGTCATCGGTCGACGCCTCCCATCACGGGGTCGATGGACGCCACCGCGACGATGACGTCGGCGACCTGGCCGCCCTCGCACATCGCCGCCATGGACTGCAGATTGGTGAACGACGGGTCGCGGAAGTGCACCCGGTAGGGGCGGGTGCCGCCGTCGCTGACGGCGTGCACGCCCAGTTCGCCCTTCGCGGACTCCACCGCCGCGTAGGCCTGCCCCGGCGGCACCCGGAAGCCCTCGGTGACCAGCTTGAAGTGGTGGATCAGGGCCTCCATCGAGGTGCCCATGATCTTCTTGATGTGGTCGAGGCTGTTGCCCATGCCGTCCGGGCCGAGCGCGAGCTGCGCGGGCCAGGCGATCTTCTTGTCCTCGACCATCACCGGGCCGGGTACGAGCCGGTCGAGGCACTGCTCGATGATCCGCAGGCTCTCGTGCATCTCGGCCAGCCGGACCACGAAGCGCCCGTAGGAGTCGCAGGTGTCGGCGGTCGGCACCTCGAAGTCGTAGGTCTCGTAGCCGCAGTAGGGGTCGGACTTGCGCAGGTCGTGCGGCAGGCCCGCGGCCCGCAGGATCGGACCCGTGGCGCCGAGCGACATGCAGCCGGTCAGGTCCAGGTAGCCGACGTCCTGCATCCGGCCCTTGAAGATGGGGTTGCCGGTGGCGAGCTTGTCGTACTCGGGCAGGTTCTTGCGGAAGGTCTTCACGAACTCCCGCACCTGGTCGATCGCGCCGGGCGGCAGGTCCTGGGCCAGGCCGCCGACCCGCACGTAGGCGTGGTTCATCCGCAGCCCGGTGATCAGCTCCAGGATGTCCAGGATCATCTCGCGGTCCCGGAAGCCGTAGATCATGATCGTGGTGGCGCCCAGCTCCATGCCGCCGGTGGCGATGCACACCAGGTGCGAGGAGATCCGGTTCAGCTCCATCAGCAGCACCCGGACGATGGTCGCCCGGTCCGGCACCTGGTCGGTGATGCCGAGCAGCTTCTCCACGGCCAGGCAGTACGCGGTCTCGTTGAACAGCGGGGTGAGGTAGTCCATCCGCGTCACGAAGGTGGAGCCCTGGACCCAGGTCCTGTACTCCATGTTCTTCTCGATACCGGTGTGCAGATAGCCGATGCCCGAGCGCGCCTCGGTGACCGTCTCGCCGTCGATCTCCAGGATCAGCCGCAGCACTCCGTGGGTGGAGGGGTGCTGCGGGCCCATGTTGACGATGATCCGCTCGTCGTCGGACTTGCCGACGGTCTCGGCCAGCTCGTCCCAGTCGCCGCCGGTGACGGTGAAGACCCGGCCCTCGGTGGTGTCGCGCTCCTCGGCCTGCTGGGGGGACGCGTATCCGTTCGTCATGAGTACGACCTCCGCTGGTCGGGAGCCGGGATCTGGGCACCCTTGTACTCGACGGGGATGCCGCCGAGCGGGTAGTCCTTGCGCTGCGGGTGGCCGGGCCAGTCGTCCGGCATCATGATCCGGGTCAGCGCGGGGTGGCCGTCGAAGACGATGCCGAAGAAGTCGAAGGTCTCGCGCTCGTGCCAGTCGTTGGTGGGGTAGACGCTCACCAGCGACGGGATGTGCGGGTCGGCGTCGGGGACGCTGACCTCGATACGGATCAGCCGCCCGTGGGTGATCGACCGCAGGTGGTAGACAGCGTGCAGTTCGCGGCCCTCGTCACCGGGGTAGTGCACCCCGCTGACGCCGGTGCACAGCTCGAAGCGCAGCGCCGGGTCGTCGCGCAGCGTGCGGGCGACCCTCATCAGGTGCTCTCGGGCGATGTGGAAGGTCAGCTCGCCGCGGTCCACGACGGTCTTCTCGATCGCGTCGGCCGGCGGCAGGCCCTGCTCGTCGAGGGCGCCCTCCAGCTCGTCGGCGATCTCGTCGAAGACCCCGTCGGGCCCGCCGTAGGGCCGCGAACTGGCGCCGGGCAGCCGCACGGTACGGACCAGGCCGCCGTAACCGGAGGTGTCGCCGCCGTTGTTGGCGCCGAACATGCCCTTGCGGACGCCGATGACCTCACCGGGCGCCTGGTCGCGCGGCGCCGGGACGCTGCCGCTCTGCTCGCTCATCGCAGCAGCCCCTTCATCTCGATCGTGGGGAGCGCCTTGCGGGCCGCTTCCTCCGCCTCGCGGGCGGCCTCCTCGCGGTTCACGCCGAGCTTGCCGCCCTGGATCTTCTCGTGCAGCTTGAGGATCGCGTCGAGCAGCATCTCGGGGCGCGGCGGGCAGCCGGGCAGGTAGATGTCGACCGGCACGATGTGGTCGACGCCCTGCACGATCGCGTAGTTGTTGAACATCCCGCCGCTCGATGCGCAGACGCCCATCGAGATGACCCACTTCGGATTCGGCATCTGGTCGTAGACCTGCCGCAGCACCGGCGCCATCTTCTGGCTCACCCGGCCCGCGACGATCATCAGATCGGCCTGCCGCGGCGAGCCGCGGAAGACCTCCATGCCGAAGCGGGCCATGTCGTAGCGCCCGGCACCGGTGGTCATCATCTCGATGGCGCAGCAGGCCAGGCCGAAGGTGGCCGGGAAGACCGACGCCTTACGTACCCAGCCCGCCGCGGTCTCCACCGTCGTCAGCAGGAATCCGCTCGGCAGTTTCTCTTCGATACCCATGCGTAGGCTCCCTGGTCCCCTCGGTCCTCAGTCCCATTCCAGGCCGCCGCGCCGCCATACGTACGCGTAGGCGACGAAGACGGTGAGCACGAAGAGGAGCATCTCCACCAGCCCGAACATCCCCAGGCGGTCGAAGGTGACGGCCCAGGGGTAGAGGAAGACGATCTCGATGTCGAAGACGATGAAGAGCATCGCCGTCAGGTAGTACTTGATCGGGAAGCGACCGCCGCCGACCGGCTGCGGTGTCGGCTCGATGCCGCACTCGTACGCTTCCAACTTGGCCCGGTTGTACCGTTTCGGCCCGATGATCGAGGCCATGAAAACGGAGAAGATCGCGAAGCCGGCCGCGATGCCCCCCAGGACGAAAATGGGCGCGTAGGCGTTCACCGTCCCCCGCTCCTTCCAGTCGGCAGTGACTGACATGTACGGACCGTGACCTGTGGTGTGGTCCGCATCACCTTCGGCAATGAAGATCGCGTCCATGTGAGGCAGTTCACAAGCCCAAGTCGCCTGCATCCTATGCCTCCCGGTCTGTGATCTGCGACACGGGGTACGGGCAGAGCTTTGTGATCTCCACCACCTGACCAATGATCATGAAGTCGGATGAGCGGTGATCATGGGGGAGATCATCCACAAACGATCACTTCACGTCACATCTATGTTAATTATCGCTGGTCAGAGCCCTGCGCTCTTTATCAAGGGACCGCGACGGCGGGCAAATTGGTGTTGGACGCGACCTCGTGATAGCGCCGGGCCGGCCAGCCAACAGCCCCTCGGGGCCGAGGAGTCCGACGCGTGAACGCGTGCACGAGCACATACGTGACCGGCCATGTGAAACCGCATCAAACCGCCCGATCGGCACGATCATGAAACGGGCATTTGAGCCGTGAGCACGTCAACTGTGGCGCATCCCACCTTTGTTGAACGGAACCTTTCATTCCTGATAGCCAGAGACGCATGCCCCACAACAGACCCCGGACCTCCGCGTCCGTTCAGCACACCCATACCGGCCGCCGGCGGCACGCCGCACCGACCCGTCCCAACTGGACGCGCAGGGCCGGAATCGTCGGCGGCGTCGTCAGCGCAATCGCACTCAGCGGTGCAGCCGCCCCGGCCATAGCCGACAACCACTCCCCGAAGTCGCGGGCCGCCGAGAAGGTCTCGTCCCGCACCCTGGCCGCGTCTTCCCCGTCGTCGACCCCGCTGTCGACCGCTGTCACCACCCGGCAGGCCGCCGATGCGATCGCGCAGGACGCGATCGAGATATCGGTGGCCGCCGCGCAGCAGCAGGCGGCGGACCAGGCGGCGGCGCAGGCGAAGGCGGCGGCCGCGGCCGCCGCTGACGCCGCCGCGAAGCAGAAGGCGGCCGTCGCCGCCAAGGCCGCCAAGGCGCGGGCCACCGCGAGCGCGATCGCCGCCTCGCGCTCCGCGAAGCGCACGACCCTCACCGCCGCTCCGGTGGCGGCGACCTCCGCCTCCGCCCCCGCGGCGGTCGCCCCGGCCTCCGGCACCAAGGTCGACCAGCTGATCGCCTTCCTCAAGTCGCAGCTGGGCAAGCCGTACGTCTACGGCGCCACGGGCCCCAACTCGTACGACTGCTCCGGCCTGACCCAGGTCGCCTACGGCACCGTCGGCGTCAACCTGCCGCGTACGTCGCAGGAGCAGTCCACGGCCGGTACGCCGGTCGCCCTCGGCAGCCTCCAGCCGGGAGACCTGATCTTCTGGGGCGGCCAGGGCAGCGCCTACCACGTGGGCGTCTTCATCGGTAACGGCCAGTACCTGGACGCGGCGAACTCCTCGACCCCGGTCGGGATCCACCAGATGGCCGACTACGAGCCCGACTGGGCAGTCCGCGTCCTCTGACCCCGTCCCCTCCCTCCACCCC